>JAOZSF010000061.1 GCA_029939815.1 bacterium | reverse complement strand
AAATTTTGTCTTTCAACAATTTTGCTCATAAAATCTCTATTTATATGACTCCTGGTTTTCTAATAATAATAATAATGTATAAAACAAATTACGCTGTTCTCTGTCGATAAAGATTTTTGTCGATTACAGTCAACATTTTTTGTTGATTGAGTATCCCGCCGAGAAATGAATTTATTTGAATGCAATGTTCTTCCGGTGACTCAAGGATTTCGTTGTACTTAACGTAAAGCACATCGAAATTATTTTTTTCATCGAGCAGCTTTTTTAATTTTTCGAGATGATTTTTGTACATCTCTGCCATTTTATCATCCGGAATTTTTGGCTGTTCACCCCGCCTGGCAAGCATTTTATGCTGAGAAGCAAGGATTTCATCAATGTTTCTCAGCATAAAAATTACTTTGTAAGAATGATTATCCGGTAAATGCTGTAAAAGCATTGAAATGATTTTTACAACTTTTCCGTAAGCGTCAGGCAGCCAAGCTTTATCGGTTTGCAACTGCTTAACGCGTTCAAATTCGTAATAACCTTTCGGGTTATCTTCATCCGCGACTCTGATATTGTCGATTAGGGGAGGTAACCCGCCTGCATCGAGCATTTTCATCATCATGGAAGTACCTGAGCGCGGCAGTCCGGAAACAATTGTCACGAAATTTTCATTTTTTTTACCGAATAATTTATCTAACAGTTTTTTCATATTATAAATTTAGCTTAAGAATTTGTTTTTTTAAGCCGAGAAAAGCGAAATAAATTCCGAAATCAGGATAGTTTTCTCTTAAGGCATTAAAATTATCCACAGGATCGTAATTCAGTTCCTCTTCGCTGAGCTCATATCCCACACATTCAGCCACACGATCAATCCTTTTTGACATCCAGGCTTCAATGACAACCGGAATGCCTACTGACTTCAGCCAGTCGATATTTTCGTGTTTACGGATAACCGGTTGAGTTATAATAAATTCAGCACCGGCATCGATTTTTCTTTTCATTTTTTCGCGTTCGCTTTCCGCCGGTTCGTAATGATTATAAGCCACACCGAAACGGAAAAAGTCAGGATATTCACGTTTAATGTATTTAATTAATTCTACGGAAGTTATGCAATTAACATCAAATCCCAATTCTTCCGGTGAAAGACGGTGCAATCGTTCATCGCCGTCGCCGCTGATTGCGAGAATGTTTTTTACGCCATTATCGACCATAGATTTAAGTATTCTGTCAAGATCTTCTTTGCGGTGAAACGTATTCAGATGAATAAGCAGCCGTTCAGGTTTTATCGGCATTTCCGTAGCTTCGATAGTTTCAAATGCTTCGAAAGAAAGTAATCCCATAGGGTTGTCGGTTATGCAGATAACGAAATCCTTATCGAGCGAAGCTTCGTATTTTGTTGCAAATTTTTCTAAATCTTTTTCAATGTCTTCGCTTTTTTGTTTAGGCGTCATTACTTCATTGAAGTATATTTTGCCTCCAAATGAGTCAATCATTTTTTCCTCTCTTGTGGTTGTTTGTTGGTAATAAAGGGTCAAAGGTCAAATTAAATATTCAATAATCAACAGTAAAATAAGCAATCAAAAAGTGAATACCAAATTCTTAACTTTGTCATTGAATATTCCTTGTTGAATATTGAGTGTTTATTAAGGTCGAAGGTTAAAAGTTAAAAGTTAAAAGTTAAGAACCACCCCGCCTTTCAGGCACCCCTCCTTGGTAAGGAGGGGATTTCTAATTTCTAATTTCTAACGTCAAACTTATATTTTTTCTTCTCTTGCGGCTGTGATGTAATTCATACAGTAATCATCTTTGCCGAGCATAGCAAGTGTGGCGAGCATAGCGCCCAGCATGCCGTCTGCTGTGTTATCGATAATCGCGCCATCGAGTCCTGCTTGAATCAGCAGTACGAAGAAAGCTCTGTTCATGTGGATACGTCTTGGAACTCCGTAAGAAACGTTGCTAAGGCCGACCATAGTGTGCATTTCGGGATAGTTTTCGTGGATATAATTAATTCCCGCGATTGTGTGAGCAACCTGCTCAGGATTACTTGAAACCGGCTGAACAAGAGTATCCATATGAATGCGGTCAAGTGAAATATCGTTTTCTTTCATTAATGCCACAAGATTATCTGCAACGCGGATTCGCGCGTCAAGATCCGGCGGCATACCGCTGTCATCCATTGTAAGCGCGATGGCGTGAGTGTTGTATTTAATGACAAGAGGAAGAGTGTTGTCTATTCGCGATTTTTCCCCCGTAATTGAATTGATAATAGTTCCGGGGCGATTACAAATTTCAAGACCGGCTTTTAAAGCATCCGGGTTGGCTGAATCAAAAGAAATGGGCAGCTCAGTCGCTTTGCTGACAAGTTCGGTGAGCCAAATCATATCCTCTACTTCTTTAGACGGGTCACCTCCGGCGTTAATATCGATATGGGTAGCGCCCATATTTTCCTGTTTTTTGACTTCATTTACAACGAAATCGACATCGCGTTCCCAAATTTTTTCCCTCATTTTTTTTCGGGTCATATTAATTCGTTCAGCGATAATGGTCATCTGGCTCATTTTGCTCTCCTTTTGTGGTTGGTTGAGAATTATAGATAATAGTTGTATTAATATTATAAAATAAATAATTATTTGTCAATTGCTAAAGCGACTCCTACTTTAATATGTTTAACAGAATTTTTAACGCGGATGGTTGATAGTTTATCAACAGAAATTGTAAGCAATCCTTTTTTACCACGAGTATTTTTATTGGCAGTAAATGTGGAAATATGCCATTCCTTTTTGTTGTTTGGTAATTCAATAGTTCCGAGCGACCTGTTATTTAATTTAATTGTAACATGGATCGGCTTCTTATAAAATTTCAAATCAATCGGAGAGCGGAGCATAACTTTAAAAACGCCGTTTGAAGGAATGTCAATATTTAACGCGGAACGTTTACCCGTCCAGCGCCATCGAATAATTTTGCCCGAGTCATTATCTTCGTGCCAGTTTGATAATCCCTGTGACTCGCGGGAAAAAACATTTGTGAAAACAATGTTGGTGGCAAGAGCAAAGCCGAGTTGTCGCGGCGGAGTTTCATTTGGCGGCTGCCAGGTTTTATCACATTCAAAGGTTAATTCAGATAGTTTCGCGGAAGTTGAAAATGTATAAATTTGATAATCATGCCAGTCTGGATTATTAATTTTCAAAGTGTCGAGATATTTACCGTTAAGTTTTACGGTAATATTCTTTGGATTTTGCTCTGAAGTGTTTGGATTAATCGCGGCAATTTTTAATAGAATGACTTTTTTGTTTTTCGGGACAGTTATTTTCTGACCCGAGAATTTTTGAGTCCATTTGTAATCAAACCGGTTATCCCATTTCTCAACATTATAAAATCCGAAATCATAAGGTAATTTATATCGCTTATGAATTGAATTGTATGATAATGAATTTAAAGTGTTATGCCCCTGCGCTATAAAAATTAACGCTGCTACAACTATTAAAATAAGCAAATCGATATTTTTAATATCAGTTCTTTTTAAATCGGTGTCACGGAAAAATACAAGCAGAAAAGATGAGAAAACCGCCACAGCAACAGAAACTTCCGGTGCCTGCAAATGTGCTCCGAAAATAAAAAGGAATTGGAGTGCAGCCAAAACAGAAAAAACCGAGATTACTGAAGCGTTTAAAATCGATAAACCATTTGATTTCACTCTCTTAATGATGATTCCAATAAATGACACATAGAACCACAACCAAAAAACGACACCCACAATTCCCGTTTCAGAAAGCCAGTGAAGATATTGGTTCCACGCATTATCAACCGGGGTCTCCATCGATGTTTTTAAATTGTAATTTGATATTTCAATTGGAAAAGCACCAACGCCGATTCCGGTAAGTGGATAATCTTTCCACATAGTGACTGCTTGTTTCCATTGCCATTCACGACGGTCAACTATACGCTCAGATTTTGAAAGGTTCAGTTTTTGGGTATAATGTTGTAGTCTATTTAACAAGGGATTTTGGGAACTTGATGAAGAAGTACCGATTCCACTTATAAAAAAGGGAACAGCGAGAATTATTACAAAAGCCGCTCCGGAAATTATTAATGTTTTTTTGCGTGATTTGTGATTCGCAAAAGAGCGGATAAATATAATAAGTAAGACAATCAATGTAACAATAATTATTCCCAATAGAGCTGAACGTGAGCCGGTAAGCGTCATAACGTATAAGCCGGCGAGTGATGAGAAAGCAAAGAGTATTTGCAACGGCCCCTTTTCTGACACAGCGTAAGAAATTGCGGCAGGAATGAAAAGAAAAAGAAATAATCCTAACGAGTTCGGGTCCTGCATACCCCCGCTTACGCGTTGTGCTTCCTGCCAGGCAGCTTCGTCAAGCATACAAAAAGTAGGATTGAACAGGTTTTGATAAAAAGCGGTTATAATCACAGGAATAAGCACGATTGACCAGATGGTAATCGTTGTCTTAAAAAGCTTATTCAGTTGCAGTTTATCTTTCGCGTTTTCGTACCAAATATCATAAGCGGCAATAAATAGTGAAGGAAAAACCAGAAGTTTTAAAATCGAAAGTATTGAGTGCTTTATTGCCTGGGATGCAAGAACGCCTGAGGCGTTAACCCACCCGTTTTTGAAAGAATGAGTTAAAAGGGGATAGAAGTCGGAAAACCGCAGAGATGTCCAAAAACCGGAGCTGACACCTATAAAAATAATAAAAAACAAAGGGACGGCAATTCTATTTTCAAGTGCGATTTTCTTTTGAGTGACTAATTTGTTTGCAATCCAGCCAAGAACAAATGCGAAAGAAAGGAAAATAAGAGCTTGATGGCCGCCAAGCCTTAGTGCTTTTGAAGGCAGACTGATTACGGGAACCAATGCGATAAAAATCCACCATCCTGATATTGGTACTCTATACGTTGAAACAAAGAGAACAAAGCAAATCAGGGAAAAAACGGCTGAATAAGCAAACGAAGGAGGAGTGAAAAAATAAGATGAAATACACCATGCCAGAATAGCGGTAATAAAAAGCAGTATTTTTACAGATCTGAAAAATTTCATAAAAATCGGCAATTAATAATTAACTATACTCCCCTGAACGCGAAAAAGAAAGTCTGGATTAAAATCACTATATCAAGCAGTAAAGACTGCTCGTGAACATAATATAAATCATAATCCATATTCTCATGAATGGCAATGCTTCTGTCAGCGCTTAATTGCCATAAACCTGTTATACCCGGCTTTACGCGGAGACGTTCTCGCTGGAGTTTATTGTATTTTTCAACAATAAAAGGCATTTCCGGCCGGGGACCAACGAGAGACATAGAACCCAAAAGGACATTTAGGAGTTGAGGCAGTTCATCCAAACTGGTTTTTCTCAGCCATTTTCCTACTTTGGTTATCCGGTTATCATTTCCATTTAAAGGATTTACTTCGTATTTGTTTGTGTCGCTTTTTAATGTTCTGAATTTGAAGATCGAAAAAGGTTTTCCATTTAAGCCGATTCTGATTTGAACAAAAATTGGATTGCCTTTACTCCCAATCCGAATTATTAACGCGATTATAAGCATTAGGGGTGAGAGTAAAATCAGCAAAGTTAAACTGATAATAAAATCGAAAATACGTTTGAAAAATAAATACACATAATGACGGGATGTGTTCTTGGCCGATATCATAGGAATACCGGCAATGTTTCTTGTAACGGTACGCTGAATGGATAACTCATAAACATTAGGAATAAATCTGTATTGAATATCGTTTTCCGAACAATAATTCATGATTCCTACTATTTTCTCTGTTGTTCCACTGGGCATAGCGACAAGGACTTCATTAGCAGCATATTGATCAACGTATTCTTTTAAGTATTCGCCTGCTCCAATGACATTCAGGGACAGGCGCTTGGCACGATCATAAATTATGCTGGTTCCGGTAAGATTAGAATTGTCATCAATAAAGCCGACAACGAACATTCCAAAAGCCGGGAATTCATGTAATCGCCGGGCAATGAGTTTACCCGCTTCACCAGCGCCATAAATGAGCACCCGTTTTGCTCCGGCGCCTTTTGAATGCAGCCAGTGCTGAATTTTATTGAATACCGCCCTTGCGACCAATATTCCGGATATGCTGATTATTGATGCGATAACGAAGATTCTTCTTGAAAAAAGTTTGGTTTGAAAATCCTTGCCGAGATAAGTAAAATAAACGTAGTAAACTGCGAGGAAAAGAATTGCGGCGATAATATAACCAACAATTAGGTTTTTATATTCTTTTACGTGAAGAATGCTGGTGTCTTCTTTATATAAATTGAGAAAAGCATAAACTATTACGGTAATTACTCCAACACCGAAAGCGATTGTTAAATAATGCCGCTCGGCGGTAGGAATATAGTACAAGGAGGGCGAAAGTTCCGCCTGGTATGTAGCGCAAACTTTCGGAACATTGATAAAATAAATTTTGTGGCCCAAATAAAATGATAAATATATAATAACTAAATCCGTAATCGCTCTCGCAATACGGAGCATAATAATTAACCATTTGTTTATCCAAAGTTTAATCATTTATTGTATTGTGTTATTAATGTTAATTTCAATATCTCCGGCACCTTCTTCAAGTTCTTTTCTGGAAATATGCGTTCCGGGAACAAGCCATAAAAAGAAACCCGGAATGCTCATGAGAAGAGTATTAAACCTGTAAAGAACGACAAACGCGGTGCCAAGATTCTCATTGACGCCGAATTTCATAAAGCCTCCTATGAGCGCTCCGTCACCTACTCCCAGTCCGCATGGAGTAATAGGTAACGCTAAAACCAAAGTAGCAACAGGAAAAACAATGAAATAAGTATATCCCGGAATTCCAAATCCTAACCCTGCTCCAACAGACCACGCGAATCCGCACATTATTAATTGTAAAATTATTGACTCTATAAGAGCAACTATTGCTACAGTTTTATGTGTGCGATACGCATAGAGAGCGCCGATAATTTTTGATATGGTACTGGTCAGGAAATCAATAATTCTATTTATAGATTTGTTTTTAAATCTATAACTTAGAATTTTATCGATAGGAAGATATTTCTGCCAAAAATCTTTTGTGAAAATAAATATAACAAATAAAAAAGCAATAATAATAAGACCGGAAAAATAGGGGAGATAAGGGCGGAAAGTACTGTCTATCCATAGTGTAGCCAAAATTGAGCCGGTGGCTATCATTAAAACAGCTACCATTCCGGCAAGGCGGTCAAGAAAAACGACAGTTACGCTTTCGGTCTTTTTATGGTGCGTTTCTCGCGAAACATAAAACGCTTTAACCATATCCCCGCCGGTGGCTCCGAGAGAGAATAAATTAAAAAAATATCCGATGCAGTTGTATTTTAAAGTTGCCCAAAAACTTAAATTCAATTCTTGAGCACGAAGAAGAATTTGTAAACGATGAGTACCGATAAAAATTATAACCCATTGAAGAAAAACCGCAAGCAGAAAATACCACCAGTTCATCTCTTTCAGATACTGAACCGACTGAGTGAGATCAACTTTACAGATAATAAATGTAATTAATCCCGCAGCGAGAATAAATTTCGCGTAAGTAAGAATATTTTTTTTAAAGTTATTTTCTGACAAAATGTGCTTTAGTTTTTTTATGGTTATCTTAATTATTATATCATATTTTAATTATTTTAAAAGAACGAATTGATTTTTTTTGAACTTTGGGTAATTTCAACTTCGGATTTACAGCCGGCTGCTTTTAAACATGTTATATCTCCAAGCAGTTTCACGGGTAAATTCCCTCCCTTGGCACCAATCTCAGAGTACATCATCCACCCTAACAAATCACTCATTTGTTTTTCAGTTACTGTTCGAAGATGCTTTTCGATAAGCTGCGGATTTCGGAATTTATAGAAATTTCTGTATAAAGCGCCGCTGCGAACTGCATCGCGGGCTTCTTGTAAATTGATTACCGCGGTTGTAATAATTGCGTGACGGTACATATCGTCCAAACCCGTTTTTTCCAATTCTGCCAAATGTTTAAAAACGGTTTTTGAATCACCATTTAAAATATGATTTGAAAGCGCCCATTCGTTGCGGGCAGCTGAATCCAGACAAATAAAAGCGACGTCTTCTTCGCTTACATTTTCTGCGTCACCAACATAAAGACATGCTTTATCAAGTTCGTTTTTTGTTGCCAAAGCGTCATTTCCGGCAAGTCTTTTTATCAATTCAACGGCGCCTTTGGTGATTGATTTATCGTATTGTTTCATCACATAAGCCGGAATATCTTTAATTGTGTCAGCTTTACATTCAACAATAATATTATTTTTAACAGCAAATTTCGAAAATTTCGTGCGTTTGTCAAAATAACCAAATACAAGAACAAGTAAAACATCATCCAGTTTTCGTTCAATAGCTCTCTCAAAAAAAGCGGCAACGGTATCTAAATCCGCTGCGGCAAGTTCATCGGCATATTTTACCCATATAACTCTGAAACCACCCATCATTGACATCGTTTCCGCTGCGCCGACAATAGTTCCGCCTGTAACTGAATCGCTGTCCGCGTGCATAACTTCGAGACAGAAGTCTTCTGTGCCGGGGGTTATCAGTTCTTTTTTCACAAGAGTAAAAATATTTTCAACGGCAAGCTTGTTTTCTTCAATAATAACACAAGCTGGTCCCGTAGATTTACTTTTTACTTTCGCGGCAAAAGATGCGGGAGTAATTCCAATAGGTGTTGTTTTTCTTGTTGCCATTTAATTTGGTAATTTTACAATTTTACAATTTTACAATTTTACAATTTTACAATTTTACAATTTT
>JAOZSF010000060.1:2173-8796 GCA_029939815.1 bacterium | reverse complement strand
AATAACGATTAACGAATAACGAATAACGAATAACGAATAACGAATAACGAATAACCTTAAAATTAAAAGGAGAAAAAGAGTATGAAAATTAAACCTCTAAATGATCATCTTTTGGTATTGCGCGCAGAACCTAAAGACACAGTAAAAGGCGGAATTATAATTCCTGACAGCGCAAAAGAAAAACCGATGGAAGCTGTTATTAAAGCAGTTGGTCCCGGAAGACTTGTTGATGGAAAAAGAGTACCTTTAGAAGTGAAAAAAGGAGAAACAATTCTTATTTCAAAGTACGGCGGAACAGAAATCAAATACGATGATAAAGAATATTTACTTATCCGTGAAGATGATGTTCTCGCAGTAATTGAATAAATGAATTCTAAAAAGTAATTAACTTAAAATTAAAATAAGGAGACCAGACAATGGCTAAACAATTATTATTTGACGAAAACGCCAGAAGAGCAATTCTTAAAGGCGTTGAAACTTTAAGCAAAGCAGTCAAAGTGACTCTCGGTCCAAAAGGCCGTAACGCGATTCTTGACAAAAAATTCGGTTCACCGACTATTACTAAAGACGGTGTTTCCGTTGCAAAAGAAATCGACCTCGAAGATAAATTCCAGAATATGGGCGCGCAGATGGTTCGCGAAGTCGCTTCAAAAACTTCCGATGTTGCCGGTGACGGAACAACTACAGCAACTCTTCTCGCTGAATCAATTTACAAACTCGGATTGAAATACGTTGCTGCAGGAGCAAACTCAATCAGTATTAAACGCGGAATTGACAAAGCGGTTGCTGCAATCGTTGCTGAACTTGCCAACTTGTCGAAAAAAGTTAACTCAACCGCTGAAATCAAGCAGGTTGCAACTATTTCTGCTAACGGCGATACAGAAATTGGTAAAACCATCGCTGACGCTATGGATAAAGTCGGCAAAGACGGAACAATTACCGTTGAAGAAGCTAAAGGAATTGAAACTACACTTGACGTTGTTGAAGGAATGCAGTTCGATAAAGGTTATCTTTCACCGTACTTTATCACAAATCCTGACTCTATGGAATGTATATTCGAAAATCCTTACATTCTCATCTTTGAGAAAAAAATCAGCACGATGAATGACCTGCTTCCACTTCTTCAGAAAGTTGTTCAATCAGGCAAACCAATGCTTATCATTGCTGAAGATATCGAAGGTGAAGCTCTTGCTACACTTACAATCAATAAACTTCGCGGAACAATTCAGTGCTGCGCGGTTAAAGCTCCGGGCTTCGGTGATCGCCGTAAAGCTATGATGCAGGACATCGCGACTCTTACCGGTGGAACTTTCGTTTCTGAAGATTTAGGTCTTAAACTCGAAACTCTTGATATCAAACAGCTTGGTTCAGCAGGTCGCGTGGTTATCGATAAAGATAACACTACTATTGTTGAAGGCAAAGGTAAAGCAGCTGAAATTAAAGGTCGCGTAGAACAGATCAAAGCTGAAATCGAAAGAACTACAAGCGATTATGACAGAGAAAAACTTCAGGAACGTCTCGCTAAACTTGCAGGCGGAGTTGCTGTTATCAAAGTCGGCGCTTCAACTGAAACAGAACTTAAAGAGAAAAAAGCGCGCGTTGAAGACGCATTGCACGCTACACGCGCAGCTGTTGAAGAAGGAATAGTTCCCGGTGGCGGAGTTGCACTTATTCGTTGTGCTTCAGTTCTTGACAAAGTAAAAACTAAAGTTAAAGGCGATGAAAAAATCGGTGTTGATATTCTTAGATCCGCCGTTGAAGCCCCGGCTCGCACTCTTTGTCAGAATGCAGGCGTTGAAGGCTCAATCGTTGTTGAAAAAATTAAAAACGGCGAAGGCGCTTTCGGATACAATGTTGCAACTGACAAATACGAAGATCTCGTTGCTGCAGGTGTAATTGATCCCGCGAAAGTTACGCGTTCAGCTATCCAGAACTCATCTTCGATTTCAGGACTTCTGTTAACTACAGAATGTATGGTTACTGATCTTCCTGAGAAAGAAGAACCTATGATGCCTCCTGCGGGTGGCATGGGTGGCATGGGCGGCATGGGCGGCATGGGCGGAATGATGTAATTCCGGCTGTGTTTTCACAGAGTCATAAACTGTTGCTTAAGCGACAGTAGAAATAAAAAGGCGGCTGCGTTTTACGCAGCCGCTTTTTTTATGATTAATATACTTTTAAAAGTCATTATGATATAATAATACAAATAATAACAACTACTTTCTTTTATTATGAACATTTATCTCGTCATTTTAATTAGCGCAGGAACGCTTTTGGTGGGCTTTTTTATCGGGTGGATAATTGCCGTTAAAATAGGTTTGAAGAAATTCGAGTCCACTGACGAAAATATGAAAAATGCTTTTAAAGCCATCGCTGCGGAAGAACTCGATAGAAATTCTGAAAAACTTACGAAAATGGCCGGAGAAAGAGATGAAATCCTTAAACTCCAACTCGGTCACCATAAAGAAGCAATCGCAAATCTTCTGAACCCGCTTTCCGAGAAAATTAAACTGGTCGATAAAGAAAGAATCGAAACTTTCGCGAAACTTAAAAGTGAACTTCAGCACGTTACTAACTCAAACGAAAAATTAAAAAGTGAAACAGGTAACCTCGTTAATGCACTGAGACGACCTGAAGTAAGGGGAAGGTGGGGTGAAATTACTCTTCGCCGCGTTGTTGAACTTGCCGGAATGACAATTCATATTGATTTTGACGAACAGCAGTCGGTAACTTTGGAATCAGGACGTAAACGTCCGGATATGGTTGTTCATTTGCCGGAAGATAGGGAAGTTGTTGTGGATTCCAAAGTATCACTCGATGCTTATTTATCGGCTTACGAAGAAGTTGACGGTATAAAACGTGAAGAACTTTTGAAACGGCATTCTAAAGCGATGAGAAATCATGTGACTGAACTTTCACAAAAAACATACTGGGAAGAATTCTCCGAAGGAATTGAATTCGTGGTTATGTTCGTCCCCAATGACGCTTTTCTTGAAGCGGCATTTCAATATGATGCAAATTTGATGGATTACGCAATGCAGAAAAATGTTATTATTGCTACTCCGGCAACTTTAATGGCTATACTTCAAACAATTGAGTTTGGCTGGCGACAAGTTAATATGCGGGAAAACGCAAGAGAAATCTCAAAACTCGGAAAAGAACTTTATTCCCGCATTAACGTTTTTACTTCTCATCTTGACTCTATAAGAAGTAACATTAATAAATTAATTGAGAATTTTAATAAAGCTGTTGGCTCGGTTGAAAGAAAAATCATCCCGCAAATGAAACGTTTCGATGAACTCGGCGCGGGCGACGGGAAAAAATTAAATGAAGTTGAAAAGATTGATGAACAACCGAGAACGGTAATTAATAATGGTGAATGATGAATGATGAATGATGAATGGTGCAATGAAATAATCCTCCTTTGGCGGACTTTCAGCGTGCGTATTATCGCACGGTCATTAATGTAACTCGTAACTAACTCTAAACCGGCACGACAATGAACAAAGAAAAAATAATTAAAGCAGTAAAAAGTATTCAAAGTAAAACGGATTTTGTTCCTGATATCGCTATTGTTTTGGGTTCGGGTCTCGGCAAATTAGCCGACTTTATCGAAAATTCAATCGTAATTCCTTATGAGGAAATTGATGAATTTCCTAAACCGACAGTTACAGGTCATGGTGGAAAACTTGTATTCGGAAAAGTAGGGGAGGCGAAAGTCGTTGTTATGCAGGGACGTGTTCATCTTTACGAAGGACATTCACCGGAAAAAGTTGTTTTGCCTGTCAGAACACTTGGCTTGCTCGGCATAAAAACGCTTATTCTGACCAACGCTGCCGGAGGAGTTAATCCCGCTTTCGCGCCTGGAGAATTAATGGTTATTCGTGACCATCTTAATTTACAATGCGCTAATCCGTTGACAGGACCGAATGATGATTCTCTCGGAACTCGATTTCCCGATATGACGGAAGCGTATAATAAAAAATTAAGCGATTTGATTGTTGAATGTGCTGTCGAAAACGGAATAGATATCCGTAATGGGGTTTACGCGGGAATGACGGGACCAACTTATGAAACTCCGGCCGAAGTTAATATGGTCAGAATTCTCGGCGCGGACGCTATCGGGATGTCAACCGTTGCGGAATGTATTGCGGCAAATCACATGGGAATAAAAGTTTGCGGTGTTAGTTTAATAACAAACATGGCGGCGGGATTGAGTAAAACAAAACTTACTCACGAAGAGGTTAAGGAAACCGCTGATCAAGCAACAGAATATTTTGTCGAACTTATGTTGAAAGTGCTTCTCCGTCTTGGTGATGCGAATTAAATTTTACAATCGCCAAAAAATGTCGATTGAACACAAAAAAGATGAAATTTATAAAAAATAAAAATATTTTTTTTATTATTAAAACATTATTATTAATAATATCGTTTGGCGGATGCTTGTCTTTCGCCGGGTGTGAATTAAATTCAAAACCGGAAATACAAGTCCCCGCGAAATCACCTGATATTCTCCTCATTACCATTGATACTTTACGCGCGGACCGTGTCGGCTATATTTCCGGTGAAGAAAATTCCAAAACGCCAAATATTGATTCTATCGCGAAAAACGGAACGGTTTTTAATCGCGCATACACAACGGTTCCGCTTACTTTACCTTCTCACTCTGCAATATTCACCGGACTTCATCCTTTACAGCTTGGACTTCATCAGAATGTGCCTGTAACTTTATCACCGGAAATTCCGACATTTACAACAATTTTGAAAAAGAACGGTTATCAGACAATCGCGGCAATCAGCGCGGAAGTTTTATCATCCAAAACAGGAATAAATCAGGGATTTGATAAATATAATGACCCGTACAGAATTTATGGCTCAAATAAAAAAGGAGGACGCATAGCGGAAAAAACAATTTCTGCCGCTATCGATTTACTTAAAGAATCCGATAAAAATAAACCGGTTTTCCTTTGGGTGCATCTCTATGATCCGCATGATCCTTATACTCCCCCTAAAGAATTTCGCCGCGAAGACGAATCTTTGTACGATGGTGAAGTTCGTTACGCAGACCATTGGGTAGGTAAGCTGGTGAAATCCTGGAAAGAATTTTGCGGGAATAATAATAATATGGTAATTGTTACTTCCGATCATGGCGAAGGCCTTGGAGAGCACGGTGAAAAATTTCACGGTCATTTTTTGTTTGATACAACCTTGCATGTTCCGCTGATAATATCAGGAACAAAAATAAAACCAGAAATCAGAAATGATATTGCCTGTCTTTATGATATTTTTCCAACGGTATTAAATTATTGCGGAGTAAAAAATCCTGCTAAAATTGAGAGTCCCGCAATTGATTTGCTGTCAAAAATTAAGCGTGAGGTTCCAGTCGTTTCGGAAACTGAATATCCGGAGACACTGAATATGAACATCAGCCGCGGATACTCATTTCGCCGGAAAGGAATAAAACTGATTTGCCAGCCCAAACCGGTTGAATTTAATATTTTAAAAGATCCCGGTGAAATTCATCCGATTTATACTAATTCATCCACCCTTGAAGAAATTTTATTTTCCACTGTAAAAGACCTTCGTGCTGCTCAACCGGAAATTAATTTGATGGATGAAGAAACCGTTAAAATGATCTCTTCACTCGGGTATATAGGGGCTCAGCCGCCTGGAAAAGTTTCTGATGATGCACCCGTTTTTCCTCATCCGGATTGGAACTCTCCAATGCAGGAAACAAATTCGGTTAATCAGGCAGAACAAATGTTTCGCTGGTCTGAAGATTCAGATGAGCGGCTTGCAATGATGGAAAAATGTTATAGAATTGATCCTAAAAATGAATTTGTAATTAAAGGTTTAGGAAGTTTGTACTGCAAACGCGGGAAATATTCCGATGCGGTAAAATTATTTGACAAAATAAATCCCGAAAGTGTCTGGCAATCGAAAATGTTTTATGATATGACTCTTGCTTATGCTAAACAGCGAAAAAAATCAAATGCGTTCCTTTGCGCGGAACTCGCCGTGAAAAGATGCCCGGATATGCACCTTTCTTATCAGGCGATGGCAATAGCGAATCTATCTTTAGGTAAATTTGAAACCGCAAAATCTAACGCTTGGAAAGCTGTAACTTTAGCCCCGCGTAACAAATCTGCCTGGAACAATTACGGTCTTATAAATAATGTGATGAAAAATTATGACGTGGCGTACAAAGCGTTTTCAAAATCTATGGCGCTTACAGATACAAACGACCAGAAAAGCATAATGAAATTTGGGCGAACGTGTATGTTTTCCAAGAATTATGATGAAGCGGAATGGGCATTTAAAAAAGCGATAGAATTAAATCCAAATAACGATAGCGCGAGAATGTATTTGAAAAGAATAAAAAAACGTCACCGGAAATAGCCCAAAGGGCTTTCTGCATCCCTTTCAGGGAAAATACGGGGATTTTATCTTCCCAAGGTAGCGCTTACGCGCAACCATGGGCTGATTTATTTATCCGCTTTGCGGAAAAAACACGAAAAGCCCAAAGGGCTTAAATAAGATAGCGCAGGGTTGATGCGATTGTAAATCGCGGCTACCCTGTGAAATGAAATAACAACACAAAAAACTTCCCTGAAAGGGATGAA
>JAOZSF010000060.1:0-2073 GCA_029939815.1 bacterium | reverse complement strand
CATGAACAAACTATTTAAAATAAAATTTATTTGTAATTATATCGATCCGGGAACCGGAGGGGTTGTTTTTGGTTCTCTCGGTCCCTTTATAGCCATTGCAACCGGATTTCTGCTGGCTTTTCTCGCGATATTCCGTCGATATTTGCAATTACTTATTTTAATATTATGGAAATTCAAATGGTTGGTATTAATTTTTTTACTGCTGCTTTCCACCTCAATATATTTTTTCCTAAACTTATCACAAAAAAATAATATGCACTTTAAAAAAATTCTGATTGTTGGCATTGATGGATTGGATCCCGATATCTGCCGGGAACTGATAAAGAAAAATAAAATGCCGAATCTAAAAGCTCTGATCGAAAACGGCACTCTCAAAGATTTGCAAATAATTAATCCGGCGCAAAGCCCTGTTTCGTGGAGCTGTCTTGCCTGTGGGGTGAATCCGGGTAAACACGGGATTTTTGATTTTATACACCGTAATCCGAAAACTTATCTACCAAAATTATCAATTTGTTCGCCATCGGCAAATGGGGGAACAGCACTTGGCAATGACCTTAAAGCGGTTCCGTTTTGGAAATATACTTCGAAAGCGGGTATCCCGACAACAATTATCCGCTGGCCCGTTAGTTTTCCGCCTGAAAGAATTAACGGAGAACTGCTTGGTGGGCTAGGAGTGCCTGATGTATGCGGATTACTTAATTCGTATCGTTTTTTCACCACGCACCCTGGAAAGTGGAAAGAGAATAAGAATTTACAAAAAGTAATTTTAAACGGGAAAACTTTTTCCGGTAAAATTCCCGGACCTAAAAAAGCACTTGGTAAAAATGCGGAAATAGAATTCACAGGAGAAATTCTGCCGGATAATTCTTCTCTCTCATTTCAAATTCAGGGGAGTAATGTGATAGTTAAAGAGGGTGAGTTTTCATCTTTTATAGATATAACTTATAAAGTAGGTTTATTGAAAAAAATTAAAGCTATATCCACTATTTGTGTAAGTAAAATTCCGGAGAATCCCGATGATGCTTTAGAATTTTATTTCTCTTCGCCCGAAATTGACCCGCGTAAACCCGCTTTACAATTTACTTATCCGGAGAAATTTTCAAAAACGCTCTCAGACAAAATCGGAACTTATCATACACTGGGAATCGCTGAAGATATTAACGCGGCAAAAGTAGGACATCTACCTCTAAAAGCTTTTTTTGAACAGTGTAAATCAGTTGATGCCGAACGAATGAAAATGTTGAATTATGAACTTGCTAAATTTAATTCCGGAGTGCTCGCTGTCGTCTTTGACACATCCGACAGATGGCAGCATCTTGGCTGGCGGGGTTCTGAATTAAGCTCCGACAAGAAAGATTGTGGAAAAATTGTTAAAGAGTACTATGAAAAATATGCCGATAAAATATTTGGAAGAATAAGGGAAGCAATTGACAAAAATACAGCGGTACTTGTTTTTTCAGATCATGGATTTACAAGTTTTGAACGCGCATTCAATATGAACACCTGGCTTGTGGAAAATGGTTATATGATATTGAAAGGGGAGTTAAGCGAAAAGGACAGCGCGTTATTCAAAAAAGTTGACTGGAGTAGAACTAAGGCGTATTGTCTTGGATTTTGTGATATTTACATTAATATAAAAGGGCGGGAAGGAAAAGGGATTGTTGATGAAAAAGCCGCCCTAAAAATTAAAAATGAAATTATCGAAAGATTGAAAAAATATATCGACCCCAAAACTAAAATCGCTCCCATACACGAAGTCTATGATGCAAACCAAATTTATTTCGGGGAATATCAAAAAGATGGACCGGATTTGGTGGTAGGATTTAAACCGGGATATAGAATGGGCTGGCAAACCGCCATCGGCGGCCTTGCAGACAAAATATGCGAAACGGAAAAAAGCGAATGGAAAGGCGATCATCTTGTTGACGCAAGTTTTGTTTCAGGAACATTTTACGCGAATTTTCCATTGATTTCAAAGCAGCCGAAGACAACTGACATTGCACCGACAATTCTTGATTTATGCGGAATAAATGTACCATCCAATATGGATGGAGTATCGCTATGGAAAAAAGA
>JAOZSF010000059.1 GCA_029939815.1 bacterium | reverse complement strand
GGCGATGATATCAAAATGAACATGACGCGTATGCGGGAAAACAAACTCAGATATTTTTCCTACGGCGTTAATTACGATCTCGCGGTAAGCGATTCGCAAACCCGCTGGCGCGCTATGAATAAGATTCGCGAAGCGATTCTTCTTGCCAGCACGACAAATTCACCTGACGTTTGTGTATTGGGAACAGGGTTAACCGAACCCGATGCGGAATGGGAAACCGTTTCTTCTTTTGTGATTGAAGGATTAAAAGACTGTCTTCAACTCGCAGAGAAAAAACATATTAATTTGTCAATCAAAAACGGCGGTCGTATTTGTAACGGTTCCGATCGTATGCTTCAGATTTTAAACGAAGTCGGCTCAGAACGTTTACAGGTAAGTATCGATGTAGCAGCATTCCTGCTCGTTGATGAAGAACCGGCAGACGCTGTCAGAACACTTCAGGGAAGTATCAATAATGTTCATTTCACAGGTGTTCGCAACGCTGATACTTATGTTGGAAATGAATGGGTAACTCTCGGCGGACGCCAGCTTGAACCTTGTGTTCTTGGCGAAGGCATCGTTCCACAGCGTGAAGTGCTTTACACTCTCAAACAAATCAACTATGAAGGATTTGTAATAGTGCTTTATCAAGGCAGTGAAGAGCCGGCAGTAGGAATAGAAAGAAGTGGCAATTATTTGAAAACAATGCTTAAAGAAATTAAAAAATAAGTAATTCACCAATCCAAAACGGATCATGGCAACAAAAATTAGATTAAGAAGAACAGGAACAACTAACCTCGCACTTTACAGGATAGTTGTAGCAGATGCCCGCTCACCACGTGACGGCAGATTTATTGAAAACCTTGGACATTATGACCCACGAAAAGAAGGAAAAGAAAAAGTCGTGGTTAATTTGGAACGTCTTAAATACTGGCTTAGTGTCGGCGCTCAAATGACCGATTCAGTTATTCCGCTTGTAAAAGCACAGGGAGTTGAAATTCCTGTGAAGAAAAAACGGAAATCAGCTTCTAAAAAAGTTCAGGTTACTCAAACTAAAACAAATGAAGTTGAAACTGATACAGTTAAAGCTGAAACCGATGCGGCTCCCGCTGAAGAAACTCCGGCAGCAACTGAATAATTAACTTCGATAGAAACAAATTCTGAACTGAATGAAAATTGATGTCCTTACTCTCTTTCCAAGTGTGGTGCTCGCGTACCTGAAAGAAAGTATTATTGGAAGAGCGGTTGGACGGGAACTGGTTCAGATTGATGTGCACAACATAAGGGATTATAGTTCAGATAAACATAAAACGGTCGATGATTCTCCTTACGGAGGTGGACCGGGAATGATTCTGAAACCCGAACCGATCTTTGAAGCGTTCGATAAAAATGATTTGTGGAAAGGAAGAAAAATATTCCTTTCTCCCCAGGGAAATTCGCTTAATCATAATATGGCGGAGAGACTGTCAACGGAAAAACATCTCGTCATTCTTTGCGGACATTACGAAGGCGTTGACCAAAGAGTTTGTGACAAAATGGATGAGGAAATATCCATCGGCGATTACGTGATAAGTAACGGGGCTGTGGCTTCACTAGTATTGATTGACGCGGTCGTGCGGCAAATCCCGGAAGTGCTTGGGAATTGTGAAAGTGTTGAAAAAGACTCCTTCGCAAACGGCTTGCTCGAATATCCGCAATATACTCGCCCCGCGGAATTCCGCGGTGAGAAAGTTCCGGATATTCTGCTCGGCGGTAATCACAAATTGATTGAAGAATGGAGACACACGCAATCATTAAAAAAAACGCTGTTAAGAAGACCGGAATTGTTAGAGAAAGCTAAGCTTTCTCGCGATGATAAACTGATACTAAATAAAATTAAATAAACTATTTTGTAATTTATATAAAAAAATAAAATGAATATATTAGAAAAAATACCAAACCAGATCAGAGAAAAAGAACTTACTGCTTTTAATGTAGGCGATACCGTAAAAGTTCATCAGAAAATTATCGAGGGCGATAAAGAACGCGTACAGATTTTTTCAGGAATAGTAATCGTTCGCAGAGGCCACGGTTCAGGCGAAACATTTACAGTACGAAAAGTTTCTTTCGGAGAGGGAGTTGAACGTGTTTATCCCGTTAATTCTCCAAATTTAGTTAATGTGGAAGTTATCCGGCATGGAAGCGTGCGCCGAGCCCGCTTACGCTATTTGCGTGACAGAGTTGGCAAGCGTGCCAAAGTGAAAGAGAAACGTATTAATAAAAAATAATTTGAACAAAGAGATTTCCAATGGCTTCAGATGATATGATTCTTGATATTCTTGTGGAAAACGGTAAGATTACCGAAGAACAAATTAACAACGCCAAAGGCGAAGTAGGTGTTCGCGCAAGTACTGCTCTTGGTGTTTTAGTTATTTTAGGTGCGATTGACGAAAAAGAACTCGTCTCTTTTCTTGCCGATTATTTTTCTATGGAGGCAATCGAAGTCGCAGATAATACTATCGAACCTGAAGTCCTTGATTTGGTTCCCGCGACATTCGCGCGCGATAATATGATCATGCCGGTCAGATGTGATGCAGGTGTGCTTACTATCGCCATGACCAATCCGATGGATGTTGATACAATCGACAATCTGACGGTGGAACTTTCTAAAAACGAAAAAACAGCAGACCTGCAAATAGAAACTCTCGTCGCAGGACCCGTCGATATACAAAACGCTCTCGACTTATATTATAGAGGTCAACAACTCGCATCGGCTGTGGAAGACGCTTCCGAAGATGATTACGAACAGGCGCTTAAAGGAATCGGCGATCTTGTGCAGGGGGATGATGACGATGAAGCTCCGATAATTCGTTTTGTTACCGCTGTTATTTCTCAGGCATATCATTTGAGAGCAAGTGATATTCATATTGAACCCCTCGAAAAAAGAGTTAGAATCAGATATAGAATTGACGGAGTTCTTAAAGAGATGGAATCGCCGCCAAAACGTTTACAGGGACCTATTATTTCCAGACTTAAAATTATGTCGGGGATGAATATGGCTGAAAGACGTGTCCCCCAGGACGGACGAATCAAATTCGCAGTTGATAAAATTACTCTCGACCTGCGCGTATCTGCTTTACCGGGGACTCATGGGGAAAGTGTGGTTATGCGTATCCTTGATAAATCTTCTCTTATGCTCGGTCTCGAAGAACTCGGATTCTTGAAAGAAGATGAAATGATTTTTAGACGTCTCATCGATCTGCCGAATGGTGTTTTGTTGGTTACAGGTCCGACTGGAAGTGGTAAAACTACTACCCTTTACGGCTGCTTGAACTTCCTTAACAAACCTGACGTAAAACTTGTTACTGTTGAAGAACCTGTGGAATATATGCTCCCGGGTGTTAATCAGGTACAGGTTAATAATGAAATTAATTTCGGATTCCCGGAAGCATTAAGATCTATCCTGCGTCAGGCACCTAATATTATCATGGTTGGAGAAATTCGTGACCAGATCACCGCTGAAATTGCAACTCAGGCCTCTCTTACAGGTCACCTCGTTTTCTCAACTCTTCATACTAATGACGCTCCAAGCGCTGTTACACGTCTCGTTGATATGGGTGTAAAGCCTTTCCTCGTTGCTACTTCTATTATCGGGGTTATGGGACAAAGACTTGTTCGTACCATTTGTCCTGAATGTAAAGCCGAATACGTTCCGGATGAAAGAACAATTCATGCACTTGGACTGGAAAAAGAATACATTGAAAGCCATAAATGGACTCACGGCGCAGGCTGTGAAAATTGTAACGGCTCCGGATACAAAGGAAGAAAAGGTATCTTCGAAATTATGGCTATTAATGACGAAATACGTCACCTCATTTATCAGTGCGTACCATCTAATGAAATCAGAGATGTTGCAAGAAAAAGCGGAATGAAAACTTTACGCGAAGATGGTCTCCGAAAAGCTGAACTTGGAATTACCACTCTTGAAGAAGTATTGCGTATTACCGTGACTGATGCAGGTTAAACTACCGTCTATAACTAACGCACAAATATATTGATATGGCTTTTGATACCGAAACATTGGGACAAGCGTTGATCGACCAGAAGGTCGTCACTAATGAACAATTAAGGCAGGCTCTCGAAGAGGTCGAACGTACAGGCAATCCTCTTGAAATGGTCCTGACTGATATGGACTTTGTTAAAATCGATAGTATCCATGAAGCAATTGCCAATGCGTTTGGTATGCCGATGGTTACCCTGGATTTGAAAAAGCTTGATGAGGAAGTCTTGGACTTAGTTACTCCTTCGTCTGCTGAACTGCACAGAATGGTGCCGTTCGAAAAAAAAGCTGATGGCTCTGTTAGTGTAGCCGTTGCTGACCTCGAAAACTTATCAGCTATCGATGACCTTCGATATACACTTAATGTGGATGTTACAGGCGCTCTGACCACTGATGAACAAATCGAGAAAATTCTCGAGGATTACTATAGAAAAAAAACCGAGTCAATCGCTGATCTTATCGGTGATCTTGAACAGGTAAAACCTGAAGAACTTAGCGATGAGGAAGAAGCAGGCGCTTCTGCTGTTGGACCTGTTGTGAAATTGCTCGAACTTGTTCTGGTTCAGGCAGTTAAAGACGGCGCCAGCGATATTCACTTCGAGCCTTTTGAAGATGTATTTAAAATTAGATATCGTGTCGATGGTTCTCTATACGAACTCGTGCCTCCGCCTAAGCATCTTGCTCCGGCTCTTACTTCACGTATAAAAGTTATGGCCGGATTGAAAATCGCGGAAAGAAGACTGCCGCAGGACGGTCGTATAAGCACACGTATTGCCGGAAGGGTTATCGATCTCCGTGTCTCAACACTTCCAACGGTTTTTGGAGAGAGTGTTGTTGTACGTATTCTCGACCGTGAAGCTGTTAAACTTGAACTTTCATCTCTTGGATTTGAGAAAGATGTTGAGGCGCAGCTTAGCGAAATTATTTTGAGACCTAACGGAATTATTCTCGTTACAGGTCCTACCGGCTGTGGTAAAACTACTACCCTTTATGCCTGCCTTGCTGCTCTTAATACTATCGATTCAAAGTGTATTACTACTGAAGATCCGGTTGAATATGATGTGGAAGGTATTGTCCAGGTGCCGATTAATGAAGCTGTTGGACTAACTTACGCTAAATCTCTCCGCTCAATTTTAAGACAGGATCCCGACAGAATCATGGTCGGGGAAATCCGCGACCTTGAAACTACTCAAATTGCTATTCAGGCCTCTCTTACAGGTCATATGGTGCTATCTACTCTTCATACAAATGATGCTCCAACTACCGTTACACGTTTGATTGATATGGGTACCGAACCTTTCCTTATCAGTTCAACTATTGAAGTTGTCGTCGCTCAAAGACTTGTTCGTAAGATTTGTGAACATTGCAAAGAAGAGTATCAGCCAACAGACGAAGATTTCGCTCGCCTCGCTATGCCTAAAGAAAAAACTGATGGTATTAAATTCTTTCGCGGCAAAGGTTGTCCGCATTGTCATAATAGTGGATATCGCGGCAGAACAGGTATTTTTGAAATGCTGCGCGTAACTGACCCGATTCGCGAACTTATTAATGACCGAGCACCTTCCGTGGCTCTCAGCGAAAAAGCACGCGAACAGGGAATGCGCGTGCTGCGTGAAGACGGTCTCTTAAAAATTGGACGTGGTATTACTACAATTGATGAAGTGGTACGTAACACCGTTAATGCTTAAATAAAGGATAAGTAATGAGTAAAAAACCTGGAAAAAAATCGAAATTACAACTTCGCATCGGTGGTCAAAAAAAAGCCAAGCCTGCCGATATAACCCTCTTTACAAGACAGCTGGCAACTCTGCTCGATGCCGGCTTGCCGCTCGTTAGAAGTATCAGAATTCTTCAGGATCAGCAGGACGATGGAAGTCAGTTGAAAGTTGTCCTCAGAGATATCGCTTCAGGTGTTGAAGGAGGTAAAACATTCTCGGATGCTCTCTCAAAATACCCGAATGTTTTCGATGGACTTTTTGTTAACATGATCCGTGCAGGTGAAGCAGGTGGTGTTTTGGAAACTATTCTTAATCGTCTTGCCGACTTTTCTGAGAAGTCAGAAAAACTTAAGAAAAAGGTTAAATCGGCTATGACTTATCCGGCTGTTGTTTTAAGTATCGCGGGTATCGTTGTTGTTTTCCTTTTAACATTCGTTGTTCCAAGATTTCAGAGCATGTTCTCACAGCAGGGCAAAGAACTCCCGGTTATTACTCAAACTCTTATTGATGTATCAAACGCAATGAAGAATTTCGTGATGCTCAAAAATCCAATTGTTACTATCGTTGGTATAGGTGTTATTATCGGTATTATTGCAGGTATTAAATTTCTTGTTAAAACCAAAGGCGGAAAATATACGATCGACTCCTTTAAAATTAACGCTCCTATTTTCGGTGAACTTGTAAAAAAAGTTATCGTTGCGAGATTTACAAGAACACTTGGTACTTTGATAGCTTCCGGTGTTCCTATTCTTCAGGCTTTGGATATCGTTGGAGACGCCGTTGGCAACGCGGTCGTCGGAAAAGCTATTGGAAATGTTCACGCTTCTATTAAAGAAGGAGAATCGATTGTTCAACCTCTTCGTGAAAGCGGAATCTTTGACCCCATGGTTGTTGGTATGATCGACGTTGGTGAAGAAACAGGAACATTGTCGGAAATGATGATTCGTGTCGCGGATACTTATGATGATGATGTCGATACAGCTGTTGACGGATTAACTTCTTTGCTTGAACCGTTGCTTATCGTCTTCCTGGCGCTTATCGTTGGTACTATTGTTATTGCTATGTTCTTACCTCTCCTCTCATTGATGAAAGGAATGGGCGGCGCAGCTTAATTAAGTAGTTCGAAATGATCTAAACAAAGGCAATCGACATTTTATGCCGATTGCCTTTGAACAAATAACCCCTAAAAATTATCAATACCATGCCAACTATTTTTGATGTTAAAGCACGTGAAATCCTCGACTCAAGAGGTAACCCGACTATTGAGGTTGATGTTCTCCTTCAAAGTGGCGCAAAAGGTACTGCCGCTGTTCCTTCCGGAGCTTCAACAGGCGAAAATGAAGCCGTTGAACTTCGTGATGGAGATAAAAACAGATATCTTGGAAAAGGTGTCCAAAAAGCCGTTGAAAACGTTAATACTATCATTGCTGAAGCTGTTATCGGCTGCGATGCAAGAGAGCAAATTGCAATCGATAATAAAATGATCGATCTCGATGGTACTCCTAATAAATGTAAACTTGGAGCTAATGCTATTCTTGGTGTTTCTCTTGCCGTTGCTAAAGCTGCCGCTGATTATTCAGGGCTTCCGCTTTATAAATATATCGGTGGAATTAATGCTAAGGTCCTTCCTGTTCCGATGATGAACATTATTAATGGAGGCTCACATTCCGACGCGCCAATCGCTTTTCAGGAGTTTATGATTCGGCCTATCGGCGCTTCTTCTCTTAAGGAAGCTGTCCGTATGGGAGCTGAAGTTTTCCATAACCTTAAAAAAGTCCTGCACGAACGCGGACTGAGTACCGCTGTCGGCGATGAAGGCGGATTTGCTCCTAAACTCGATGGAACTGAAGATGCACTCGAATCTATAATTAAAGCTATTGAAACTGCAGGATACAAACCCGGGAAAGATATAACTATCGCTTTAGACTGCGCAGCATCCGAATTTTGTGAAAACGGTAAATACAATTTCGCGAAATTTGAAGGCGAAAACGGCGCTGTTCGCTCTTCTGAAGAAATGGCTGATTATCTTGCCGGACTTATCGAAAAGTACCCGATCGACTCAATCGAAGACGGAATGGATGAAAATGATTGGGAAGGATGGGCCATTCTTAATAATAAAATCGGCGGTAAAATCCAACTCGTCGGTGATGATCTGCTCGTCACTAACGTTAAATACCTCAAACGCGCCATTGATGAAAAATGCGCTAACTCTATCCTTATTAAAGTAAATCAAATCGGTACTTTGACTGAAACTCTTGACGCTATCGAAATGGCTCATAAAGCAGGATGGACTGCTGTTGTCAGTCATCGTTCAGGAGAAACTGAAGACAGTACTATTGCTGACATTGCCGTAGCTGTTAATGCCGGTCAAATCAAAACCGGGTCGTTGAGCAGAACAGACCGTATTTGTAAATATAACCAGCTTATTCGTATTGAAGAACAACTTGATACCGCTGCTGTTTACGGTTGCTAATTAAAAGGGGACTTATGAAATTTTTGATTGCGGTTATTATTATTACAATTACTGCAATTGGTTTGATTTATTTTTTTCAGAGCAAAGGACCCGACTATTTTAGAATTCGCGCTGAAGAAAAAAAACTCGCTGATGAAATCAGAAGATTGCGTGACGAAAATGATGACCTGAAAAAACAAATCTATCTACTTAAAACTGACCCGTTTTATTTGGAAAAATACGCTCGCGATACCTTTGGACTCGCTGCTTCAAACGAAATAATATTCAAATTCGATGAATAAAAAATGCGCCCGGTTTTACCGGGCGCTTTTATATTGTCAAAATAATTTGGTTGCGGGGGCGGGATTTGAACCCGCGACCTTCAGGTTATGAGCCTGACGAGCTACCATGCTGCTCCACCCCGCGATATTGAATTGTGCGTATATTATACAGAATTCTTTTTTTAAATGCAAGGGCTGAAAAAATACCGGAATTTCCTGTGTATAATTTCTTAAATATCGGCAAACCTTGAAAACAAAAACTGTTTGTGCTAAAATAACGATTAACGATTAACGAATAACGAATAACGAATAACGAATAACGAATAACGA
>JAOZSF010000058.1:4357-8991 GCA_029939815.1 bacterium | reverse complement strand
CGTTCCACTTCAACAAAATCTTCAATTGAAGAATTATTAAAGCGTTCATCAACCGGTAAAACGTACTGTTCGAATTCTTTTCTTGTTTCAATATAATCGTCATCATTATAAGAAGAAACCGGAATTAAATCTTTACGTTTTTCCCATAAAACTCCATCTCCGCCGAGATAGCGGTCAATAGCTGATGCAACAACCTGACCATCACCGATAGCGTCAGCGGCCATCGCCGGACCTGTGCTGTCATCACCGGCAGCAAAAATTCCAGGTATGTTTGTCATGTGAGTTGTTTCATCAACAACAAAAGTTCTATATTTAGGATCAATAAGAATATTTTTCTCAACTTCAGCAAAATTCGTTTCAGGTTCCTGACCAATAGCCGGAATTACGAGATCCACATCAAGCTCAAACTCGGAATTTTCGATAACTGTCGTTTTTCTTCTGCCTGTATCGTCATAACTTCCAAGTCTCATACGGACACATTTCATTTTTACAACGTGACCGTCTTTGCCGACAGCTTCAACCGGATTAACGAGGAAAGTAAATTTAATACCTTCATTAATTGCTTCTTCGATTTCTTCTTTAAGCGCCGGCATATCTTCTTTAAGACGTCTGTAAAGAACACGAACTTCTTTTGCGCCCATGCGAAGAGCCGTTCTTGCTGAATCCATCGCGGTATTTCCACCACCGACAACAACAACACGTTTTCCTTTTACTTGAACCGGGAAACCGATATTTACTTTATTAAGGAAGTCCATTCCGCCCATAACGCCGGCAAGATGCTCGCCGTTAACTCCAAGCAGATAACTTACGCGAGCTCCGATAGCGATACAAACAGCTTTATAATCAAGTTCCTGAAGTCTGTCGAGGGAGATATTCATACCTACACGGACACCGTAAACAATTTTAACGCCCATATCGGTAATTAATTTTACTTCCTGGTCGATAACTTCACGTGGAAGTCTGTATGCAGGTATACCGAATCGTAAAGTTCCGCCCGGATAAGGCATAGCTTCGAAAATAGTTACATCATACCCTTTTTTAGCGAGGAAATATGCGATAGTTAATCCCGCCGGACCTGTGCCAACAATAGCTACTTTGTCTTTGGTAGGAGTGATTCGTTTAATATTTAAATCTTTCTCAAAGTTGGAAATGTAGCGTTTGATTGCGCGGATATTAACCGATTCGTCAGTTTGTCCACGACGACATTTGTCCATGCAAGGATGATGACACACACGGCCGCAAATTGCCGGCAAAGGATTTCTTTCTCTATGAAGTTCAAGAGCTTCATAGAATTTTCCTTCTGCTGCAAGCTGAACATAACCGGCGGCATCAACATTACACGGGCACGCGTTTTCGCACGGGGCGGTGAATAAAGCCTGGCAAACACCCGGTTCACATTTTTTATTTATAATATGGTCTTCGTATTCATTTCTGAAGAAACGAAGTGTGGAAAGAATCGGATTCGGGGCTGATTGACCGAGTCCGCAAAGACTCATTCTTTTCATCATATCAGCAAGCTCTTCCAATTTTTCAATATCTTCAATTACGCCTTCGCCTTTTGTAATACGGTCAACTATATCGTAGAGTTGTTTAGTACCAACGCGGCACGGCGGGCATTTTCCGCAGGATTCGCTTACGCAGAACTCCATAAAGAATTTTGCGACATCGACCATACAGGTGTCTTCGTCCATAACGACCAGTCCGCCTGATCCCATCATAGAACCGATTTCTTTAAGCGTATCGTATTCCATTGGAATATCAAGATGTTCACGCGGGATACAGCCGCCTGAAGGTCCACCTGTTTGAGCAGCTTTAAACTGTTTTCCGTCAGGAATTCCGCCGCCGATTTCAAAAATGATTTCGCGGAGAGTTGTTCCCATAGGCACTTCAACGATACCTGTATTTCTAATTTTGCCTGTTAGCGCGAAAACTTTTGTTCCTTTACTTCTTTCGGTACCGATAGAAGAGAACCAGTCCGCGCCTTTTCTGATAATCGGACAAATATTAGCAAAAGTTTCTACATTATTAATAAGGGTCGGCATTCCCCACAATCCTGAAATAGCCGGGAAAGGAGGTTTTGGGGTCGGCTGACCGCGTTTTCCTTCGATTGAACGCAGAAGAGCTGTTTCTTCACCGCAGACAAACGCGCCTGCGCCAACACGCAGTTCTATATCAAATGAAAAATCCGTTTCAAAAATATTGTCACCAAGAAGCCCCATCTCTTTCGCCTGAATTACCGCTTTCTCTATTCGCTCAATCGCGAGTGGATATTCAGCACGACAGTAAACAACGCCATGATCGGAGCCGACCGCATAACCTGCGATAGCCATAGCTTCGATAACGCGGTGCGGGTCACCTTCGAGGATATTTCTATCCATAAACGCGCCGGGATCTCCTTCGTCGGCATTACAAACAACGTATTTTTTTTCGCCCTGCGCTTTAGCGACAAAGCCCCATTTAACGCCGGTCGGGAATCCACCGCCGCCGCGACCGCGGAGTCCGGAACGTGTAATTTCGTCCACAACATCCTCAGGCTTCATTTCGGTAACTACTTTACCGAGAGCGAGATATCCGTCGCAGGCGATATATTCATCAATTGATTCCGGGTTAATTACGCCGGCATTTTCCATAACGATGCGTAACTCCTGCCCTTTAAAGAAGTTGGACTTACGCATATTATCGACAACGTCTTTCGCGTCAAGCGAGTCATCAATCAAACGTTTTACAGGTCGTCCTTTAAGAAAGTGTTCCTCGACGATTTCCTCAACATCTTCAACTTTAACTTTTCCATAAAGGATGTTATCAGGATAAATCATCATAACGGGGGCTTGTTTACAATAGCCCACACAATCCTCGGCGGCCGAAATTTTAATTTCGTCATTAAGACCAAATTGAACTAATCTTGATCTTAAAGCTGATTCGATTGCCGAAGCGCCTTTTTTCTCACAAACTTTACCTGTGCAAATTAGTACTCTCAAGCGTGCTGTAGCCATTTCTACTCCGAAGCTGGTTTATTGCCGATATCACCTGGGACAGCGACACGGTATGAAGTTAAAATATTTCCGTTTACGATTTGTGTTTCGAGAAGTTCTCTTATCATTTCCGGTTTAAGTTTGCCGTAAACAATTTTTTCGTCATTGTGATATATAGCGCATACCGGCTCTATATCGTCAAGACCAAAACTTCCTGACTGAGTTACAAGAACATTTAGTTCGAGGCTTTCTACCTCTTCCAATATTTTTTTAAGAATATCGCGCGCGCCGTAAAGGATTCCGCTGGTACCCATACTTACAACGATTTTCCATTCTGATTGCGATGCGTCAGCGTTTCTTTTTGCGATTTTATCTGCTGCTTTTTCTCGTATTGCTTTTAATTCGTCGAGTTTCATTGTATTTTAGATTTAAGTTTTAAGATTTAAGCTTTAAGTCTCTTTTATTTTTAGAGTATAAACTTTCAACTCTCAATTAATTCGTTTCTAAACCATTCCATTAATTCAGAACTCTGCCACATGATTTCCGCGTCGGAACCAAGCATCTTGCGGACAGGTCGTGTATCAAAAATTTTTTCTTTTTTATCATTTCTTCTTGTGTACCGAAAATCTATTCCCGGATTCGCTATCACAAGACTTAATATCGTTTCTTCAAGATTACCAACCGGTGGCTGGTCTACATTACTATAAGGAAAACTTCCCGTTACAACCGTTCCGATTCCTAATTTAGATTTTATTCTGAATTTTCCTTCGCAACTTTCGATAAGCTGCTTGAAAAACGGTAATCCCAATCCTATTTTCTTCTTTCTTTCTGTTTTGGAGGTCATAAACGGGTCTACCGCTTTTCCCATAACTTCTTTTGACATCCCTTTACCATTATCGGCAACAGTTATCGTCACAAGGTTTTCAGATTCAAATTCAAAGAGCCATATTTTTATAATTTCCGCATCGGCAGTAATGGAATTTTGCACAAGATCAAGCACAAATAACGATAATTCGTACATTACAGTTCCGATGTAAAATTACTATGCGGACTGTTTAGCTTCTTCCGCGATTATTTCTTTATATTCTTCAATTACCGCGCGAACTTTTGCGGCCGAAATTAATTTATCATAAACTTTATCATTTACCATCATAACAGGCGCAAGTCCACACGCTCCAATACAGCGTACAGTTTCAAGACTGAACATCATATCTTCAGTCACTCCGCCCATATCAATTTCGAGAACTTCTTTAATAACATCTACAATCATCTGTCCGCCACGAATATAACACGCTGTTCCAAGACAAACCTTGAACTGATATTTGCCTTTCGGTTTTAGATGGAAAAGATGGTAGAAAGTTGCGACTCCATAAACTTCACTGCTGGGTTTATCAAGTTTTTCAGCAACATAATTTAAAACATCAATTGGAAGATAACCAAAAATCCCCTGCGCGCCATGAAGAATTTGAATAAGCGGACCGGGTAAATCTTTATTTTTCAGGATAAGTTCGTCGAGTTGTTCGTAGAGTTTTTTATTTTCTTTATCGTTCATATTTTGAGTTTTGTGTAATATTGTTATCAAATAATTCCGCAGTAAAATAACTCACCGGCACAAACCAAAAAGCCGGAAAAAATTAAGTTGGATAAAAATTATATTGAATT
>JAOZSF010000058.1:0-4257 GCA_029939815.1 bacterium | reverse complement strand
GTGTATAATAATATAGTAATACAACTATGAAAATACAAAAAATACTAATTATTATCTCTTTGCTATTCATTGCGGCTAACTCGCGCGCAACAGTCGTTATAAATGAAATTACCGCTGCCGCTTCCGATAGAATATTAAGTTATTCCGTTGATGATTACCCTCTTTTAGGTAACGAAATCCAATGGATGAATATTGATTTTAATGACGAAACTTGGAAAAGCGGCAATGGCGGTTTCGGTTACGGAAGAAGCGGACTTGGTACTTATCTCCAATCTGAAATTCAGGGAAAATCCGTTTCCCTTTACATTCGGCAAAAATTTATTGTTTCCGCGGCAAATGCGGCAAAAACAAATTCTCTCCGCTTTCAGGTTGATTATGATGACGGCTTTATCGCTTTCGTAAACGGCAAAGAAATCGCTCGGAAAAATATGGGACCTGAAAGTGCTTTCGGATTTCATGATCAGCATGCTTATAATGGTCATGGTCCCGGAGCTCCGGAAAACATTTATTCCCCAAATGCATCAGATATTCTTGTTGAAGGAACAAATGTTATTACCATTCAAATTCACAACCGGGATATTAATGACGGCGGTATGTCAATTATTGCCGACCTTTTTATAAACAGTTCTCCGGAAATTCAAATCGTTGATAATTCTGATTTGTGGAATTATTTTGTTGGCCTCGCAGAACCTTCCGGCGGAATATTTGATCCCCGCCTGTTAAGACCGGACCCTCTGCATATTTTATGGGGGGATTCCGCTTTTAATGATATTTCATGGAGTCAAGGCCCGGGTGGACTCGGTTACGGTGACGGCGATGATTCAACAATTGTTGATATCCAAAACATAGCTTATTCTCTTTACATTCGCCAGCCGTTTACAACAACTAAAATGACGAACTTCTTAACATTAACTGTTGACTACGATGATGCATTCATTGCTTATTTAAATGGTTATGAAATTGCCCGCAGAAACATGGGGGACATCGGTGAATTTTTCGCTCATAATCAGCCGTCAACAAGCGACCATGAAGCAGGCTCTCCGGAAATCATCTCCCTTTCAGATTGTTCAGATTTCCTTGTTAACGGAACAAATGTTCTCGCAATTCAAACTCATAATTGGTCAATTGACAGTAGCGATATGACTATCAAAGCGGATTTATCCGCTGCCGGTTTCACGGAACAACTTGTTTATCACACAAATATCTGGCATTATATGATCGGTACAAATGAACCCGCTGCAATTCCCGAAATTCCGGAAGAAATTAGTGATGATTTTGTTGACTGGCTCGAACTTTATAATTCATCACCCACTTCCATAAATCTAAAAGGCTGGTCTTTGACAGATAACGAATCCAAACCGGCTAAATGGATTTTTCCCGATAAAATGATTTCCGCGGGTGAATATTTGGTCATTCTTTGCGATGAACAAAACATAACTTCGGCCGCGAGTGCGTATTTGCATACGAATTTCAAATTGACAAAGGATGGTGAATATCTCGCTCTTTTTGACAATTCATCACCGCGAAATTTTGTCAGCGGATTTCCAACACATTATCCTAAACAGTCTTTCTTCCATTCTTACGGTTGGAGCCAGACAAGCAATTCATATTTATACTTTTCGAAATCCACACCCGGTGCTGAAAATTCCGGAGAAACTTTTCCGGGAATTGTTGCCTCGCCAATAATTGATAAAGCTCCCGGCTTTTACAGCGGGGTTACTGTTTCAATTACTTCCGCAACGGAAAATGCAAAAATCAGATATACAACAAATGGAAGTGAACCAACTGAAAATTCTACTTTATACACCGGTCCTTTAACTTTTAATTATAATGCCGCTTTACGCGCACGCGCATTTAAAACAGGTTGGATTCCATCAAAAACTATTACACGAACTTATTTACTTTACGCGAATAACATTATTAGAAACGCACCAATTGTTTCTATTGTCGCGGATACCGGGAAATCTATGTTTAAACCTAACGGCGTTACAGCAATTGTCGGCGGACACTGGAATAATAACCCTCCGGAATTCGGATGGTGGGTTGCTGATACTCCTGATGATTACGATATTCCTCTGCAACGCGGCAGACCTTATGAAAGACGAACATCTATTGAATTTTTCGATTATCATACAAACATCTGGAATCAAACTGATTGCGGAATTAGAATCGCAGGCAGCAACTGGACACGACCGCAATATTATCTTCAGGACTTATCAGGAAAATGGGATAAATTTCCTCATGTAAATAAACCTCAGTTTAATGTTTATTTCCGCAGCGATTACGGCGACAGCGTTCTGGATTACCCGCTTATGCCGGATTCACAAGTTACAAAAATTAACGGTTTACGCCTCCGCGGCGGAAAAAACGACTGGCAAAACCCTTTCATTATTGATGAATTTGTAAGAAGATACGCTATTAATATGGGGCAGGTTAACAGTAAAGGGTATCTCGCATGGCTGTTTGTCAACGGCGAACAAAAAGCTTACTTTAATCCGGTTGAAAGACTCGACGAACGATTTTTTCAGAAATGGTATGATAGTGACGAAGATTGGGATATCATAAATCACGGTGGTGTAAGTGAAGGTGATGATATCGCCTGGAATGAGCTTCTCACGTATCTTAACTCTCACAATCTGGAAAATTTAAGCGATTACATCACGGCAGCACAAATGATGGATATGGTGAATTATATTGATTATATCCTCGCAGAATCTTACGGCGGGAATTGGGACTGGCCTAATAATAACTGGTATGCCGCACGCGAGCGTTCAACAAACGGACTTTTCAGATTCTTTGTTTGGGATGCTGAAGGATGTTTCATGAGCGGAAATTCAATTGACGTTGACAGCTTTAATCAAAACCCTTCTTACGCGCCCGGAGGAGGACAGGGACTCAATGGTGAAAATACTCCCATAGCGGCAATATGGCGCAGAGTCAAACGCAGTCCTGAATTCCGTCTTCTTTTCGCGGACAGAGTTCAAAAACATTATTTTAATAACGGATGTATGACGGAAGCAAATCTGCTCGCAGAATGGAACAAACTTGAAGATATTATGAAACCAATGTTCGAGTCTTTTTTCTCAGGCACTTTTGACTCACGTACACGAACGCAATGGATTCCGCAGCGGCGTCCTTATGTTTTCAGTCAATTCAGTAATGAAAATTTATGGCCTGACACTCACGCTCCTTATTTTAATAAATATGGTGGCGCAATCACATCCGGATTTCAAATCGTAATTTTTAATACAAATTCTGCCGGAACAATTTATTTTACTCTCGATGGAAGCGACCCACGACAGTTAGGTGGCACAATACACGGCTCATCATATTCCACGCCTATCGCTTTACACCATTCAACACAAGTTAAAGCGCGGGTGCTTCGTTCCGGAGAGTGGAGTCCGATTTGTGATGCAGTCTTTTCTGTTACAGGGGCGCAAAATATTGTCGTCTCAGAAATTATGTATCACCCGGTCGGCGGAAGTGAATATGAATTTATTGAATTAAAAAACATAAGCGGTGAAAACCTTAATATTTCCAACCTCTCTTTTACAGATGGAATAACTTTTGATTTCGCAGAAAGCGAAATTTCCGAACTTAATAACGAAGCTTATGTTGTCGTTGTTAAAAGCAATTCCGCTTTCGCTTCGCTTTACAACACAAATGATATTTTAATCGCCGGAGAATATGAAGGAAAACTGGCAAACAGCGGCGAAAGAATTGAACTCAAAGGTTCCGCGGGAGAATCTATAGTCGCTTTTGTTTACAGCGACGACTGGTATCCAACAACTGATGGCGACGGATATTCTCTCGTTATCGAAAACCCTTATGAATCCACAAATCTGTGGAATATGAAAGACGGGTGGAGAGCGAGCTATTTCACAAACGGTTCTCCCGGCAGAGCGGATATCCCCGAACCTTACTATTTATTATTTATCATTTATTATTTATTAATTATTAATTTTTGTTTTATTAGATAACTAAAAATGAACATACAAAAAATAAATTTACATAATTAACGAAAATCCAAACCAACTCCCCTCCTAAAATAGGAGGGGTGCCCAACGGGCGGGGTGGTAATCCAATAATCCAATACGCCAAAGGCGCACTTTTAAAACAGAAATATTAAAGTAGCTGATTTGGACTCCAAATCAGTTGTATAGTATAAAAACTTACTTCGGGTCGAAGTAAGCTACCCATTCATCCATCAAAATCCCATGAACTATTCCCTAATTCTCTTCGACGCTGACGGTACTT
>JAOZSF010000057.1 GCA_029939815.1 bacterium | reverse complement strand
AAATCAGCAGAAACCGGCATGGCAATCCAGGGCTTCTATTTTAAAGGTTGTAAATCCTTATACCCATAAATTTAAATTCGCAAAAGAATTTAAATTTCCTCAGCCATGCCTGCAAATCAGCAAGAACCGGCATGGCAACAATAGTGTTAATTCAGAAACAATTGTTATATTTTTTTAAAATCTTTTTTGATATACTGTTCTCAACGGTAAGGCAATAGCTTTACCAAACCAACCAACTAACAGACCAACTGGAAAAGCGGGCGGCTTAATTGCCGTCCGCTTTTTTGTTTACGGCACTATTTAGTTTATTCACAATATTCCCTTAGTTTATTTATACAAAAACTTTGTCTGAAGAACAAAGTTTCTACACATCTTAAATTGACAGAAAAATGATAAAATGTTATTATATATGCTCAATGTGTGGATTTGTAACTATGAAAACAGAAATGATTAAAGAAAAAGATTATTTCCAAAGTGAAAACTTCGGAACTTTAATGATAGATGGTGAAGAGCTTCCCGGTCTTCATACACATGATTTCGATGAGCTTGTTTTTGTACTTGGAGGAACCGGGATACATTATACAAATGATGATGAATATCCGTTAGTCAGGGGTGATGTTTATGTTGTGAGTGGTAATCAGGCACATGGCTTTAAAAAGAACGAAAAACTGAATCTTATAAATGTTTTATACAATAGAAATTACTTTAATAAAATAAAAAAAGAATTTGCTCATATTAACGGTTTTCAGGCAATGTTTGTTTATGAACCGAAGTATCGTGGACGGCATAAATTTGAAACTAAACTTCATCTGACAACAGAGCAAATCGACGAAGTGCTTCCGCTGATAAAATTATTTGATAAAGAGCTGACAACCGAGCGTGAAGGATATGCAATCGCGGCAGAGAGTATTTTCCGTTTACTTGTTCTTGAAGTCAGCAGGTTTTATTCTCAAATGGATTTGGTTCGACCAAAAGAGCTGTATAAAATAACGACTGCAATAAGTTATATGGAGAAGAATTTTGCAAAAAACATTTCAGTTCCTATGCTGTCTAATCTTATCAGCATGAACAGAAGTGCTTTTTATAAATCTTTTAAAGAAATGACCGGTTGCTCACCAATTGAGTTTTTAGTTCGCATTAGAATAAAAAAAGCGGCAAAAATGCTCGCTAAGAATTGCGGAATGCATATTACTGATGCGCTAACGATGTGCGGCTTTGATAACAGCAGCTATTTTACGCGGCAATTCAAATCGGTTATTGGTATTACCCCAAGAGAATTTGTAAAACGAAACAAAGAAAACAAAGTGACATAGTTTGTATAAATAAGCCGCGTCCGTCTAGAGTCATCAATCCCCAAACGGGTTATTTTCTGAAATTACCTTATTGCAAAATAAACCTGATTTTTGTATCATAATCTTTAAAACCTTTTAATTATTTATTAAATAATAAGGGTGGAACTTTATATAATTTGATGTACTTTTTTATCGATTGTGGAAAATATTACAAAAATCGGCGTGATGGGCGGAACATTCGACCCCGTGCATATAGCCCATCTTGCAATAGCGGAACTTGCTGTAGAGCAACTGGACCTTACAAAACTTTTGTTTGTTCCCGCATGGGTTGCTCCGCATAAAATTGATAGAAAAAATAAAACAGCAAGTGCTGAGCACAGATATGAAATGCTTAAACTCGCAACGCGCGATAATAATAAATTTGATGTAAGCGGTATAGAGCTTGACAGAGAGGGAACGTCATACACGATTGACACACTTAAACAAATTCTCGGCGAATACTCAGGGAAGGTAAGGCTGTTTATGCTTATCGGGTCGGATAACTATCTGACATTTAACACATGGTTAGCACCGGACGAAATTCACGAACTTGCTACTGTTGTTGTGTATAACAGACCGGGCAGCCACATTGATGAGGTGCTGCCGCCTTTTGTTATGCTGAATGGTCCGGAAATGGGAATTACATCAACGTGGATACGTGACCGTATTTTGAATAATAAAAGTGTTCATTACTTTTTGCCTGAAGAGGTCAAAAAGTATATTTATGAGCAAAAACTATATAATAAGTAAAATGAGGAATAAATTGTCTGAAAAAAATAAGTATGAAGGTGAAAGTCTGCTTAATGCGTGTGTGGAATTGCTAAGCGATAAACATGTTTTCAATTTGCAGGCTTTTGATGTGCGTGATGTTTCGTCAATAACGGATTTTTTTCTAATCGGCTCTGTTAATAATGACCGACAGATGAAAGCCGCGGGAGGAAATTTAACCCGACAGTTAAAAAAACAGGGGATTAAGCCTTTGCATAAGGATGGAGAAATGCAAAACAGCTGGATAGTGCTTGATTATCTTGACTGTATTATCCATCTTTTTCTTCCTGAAGAGCGGGAACGCTACAATCTGGAAGAAATATGGAAAGGATGTAACTTTGAAATAGAAATTCCAAAACAAAAAAGTGAAACAGTCTAATTCAGGTAAAAAAGGTAAATTGTTTGTTATTACTGCTCCTTCAGGTGCCGGTAAAACAACAATACGAAACTATCTGCTCAAAAATCATCCCGATTTGTATTTCTCTGTTTCCGCAACTACAAGACAGCCGCGACCGGGAGAAATAATTCATAAAGATTATCATTTTATGACGCCGGAGGAGTATGATAAACATCTGGAAAAGGGTAATTTTCTTGAAAATGCGGAAGTTTTCGGCAATTATTACGGCACACTAAAACAACCGATTGTTGACCGGCTCGAAAAAGGAATTAATGTTCTGCTTGATGTTGATACCAAAGGTGCTCGGCAGGTTAAAGAAAAAATACCCGAAGCGGTTTTGATCTTTATTGAGCCACCTTCGATGGAAGAACTTGAACGAAGGTTGAGAAGCCGTGGAACTGAGTGCGAAGAGGTGATTTGCAAAAGGCTAAGGGAGGCAGAGTTTGAAATGGCTCAGAGGGATTTTTTTGATTATAGAGTTGTGAATGACGTTCTTGAAACCGCACAAAAAGAAATAGAAAATATATTGTATCCTAAGGGAATTTAAAAGTAACAAATGCCTCCGGCTTTTGATTAATTAAAAATGAAAAAAATAAAATGAAAATGATTTTACTCGGGGTTACAGGTTCAATAGCGGCTTATAAAGCCTGTGAACTAACGCGGCAGTTCGTAAAGAATGATTACGATGTTCATGTTATAATGACAAAAAATGCGGCTGAGCTGGTAACCCCACTGACGTTTAAAACTTTGTCGAAAAATCCGGTCAGTATTGATTTGTTTGCCGAAACCTCGGAATGGCGGCCTGAACATATTTCTCTTGCGGAAAGAGGCGATTTGATGATTATTGCTCCGGCAACCGCGAATATAATCGCAAAAATTGCCCATGGAATTGCTGATGACGCGCTTTCATCTACCGTACTTGCCTTTAAAGGGACAAAAATTATTGCTCCGTCAATGAATACCGCAATGCTTGGAAATCCCGTGACACAGGATAATATTTCAATTCTTAAAAACCGTGACTTTATAATTATTGATCCGGAAAATGGTGAACTCGCATGCGGAAAAGTCGGTACGGGCAGACTTGCGCCCATTGAACAAATTGTTGCCGAGGTTCGGAACTGTTTAAAACAAATGCAATAAATATTATGATCAAACCACTAAATTTTTTGGTTAGCGCAGGACCAACTCGAGAACATATAGATCCTGTTCGATTTATCACAAACGCTAGTTCAGGAAAAATGGGCTTTATGGTTGCCGAAGCCGCTCTTGCCGCCGGACATCAGGTCAAAATTGTAACCGGCCCGGTTACTTTAGAATATCCTGAAAAAGCGGAAGTTATTGAAACGATAACTGCGATGGATATGCATGCGGCGATAATGACGAATTTTCCCGAATGTGATGTTCTTGTTATGACAGCCGCTGTTTGTGACTATCGCCCTACTAAAACATCAATAAATAAAATTCATAAATCTGATGAAACATTTATCCTTCGACTTGAAAAGAATCCGGATATTCTTTTGAGCGTGAGAAGATTAGAAAAAAATCAAACAATAATTGGTTTTGCTGCCGAAACGAACGACGTTATAATATCCGCGAGACGCAAACTTGAGAAAAAAAGAATGGATATGATTGTTGCAAATGAAGTCGGTGGAAAGGAATACGGATTTGCCGTAGAGCATATTAAGGCAACTTTGCTTTTCAAAAATGGAGAAAACAGAGAACTTGGCCGATGCAGAAAAAAAGATATTGCTGAAATCATCGTGAAAGAAGCAATTAAATTTCAGGAAAGCAGTCGGTAATCATCTGGTAATTTTTATTTGTTAATTGTTATTAGTTATTAGTTATTAGTTATTAGTTATTAGTTGGCAGGTCAGAAAAGAAGAAAATGACTGTTTAAAATCGTAAAATTACCAAATCATTAAATCGTTAAATCGTTAAATAATAAATGCCTGTAAGAGCCTTAGAACAAAAATGGAAAGAAATCGTTTCAAATAAACGAAACGATCGGTTCGCGCGCATTGCACGTGGAACACTTTCTGCAACTTCCAAGTTATTTGGTATAGCGGTACGCTGCAGAACAAAAATGTATGAGCATGGTATTATTAAGCGCTCATGGCCGGGGTGCGTTGTGATAAGCATTGGAAATATTACTGTTGGCGGGACCGGCAAAACCCCTGTTACAGAAACTTTCGCGCGAGAATTGACTAAAGGAGGGCGTAAAGTCGCAATTGTCAGCCGCGGCTACAAAGCCAGATCCCCAAGTTTAAAATGGCGGCGCAAGCATCATCAATTATATCCCACAACCCGTGTTGTTCATGATGGTAAAAATCTTTTGCTTGGAGCCAGATTGTCAGGTGATGAACCGTACATGCTCGCGAAAAATCTTGGAAACGTTATTGTTATAGTTGACCATGACCGTGTGCGTGGAAGCCGTTATGCCATATCGCATTATGGTGTGGATACAATTCTGCTTGACGATGGGATGCAGCATATTCGATTGCAAAGACAGATTGATGTTGTACTTATTGATGCGACCTGTCCTTTTGGATATGAGAAACTTCTTCCGGCGGGATTGCTTCGTGAACCTTTATCGGGGTTAAAGCGCGCAACTCATATTATTATTACGAAATCAAAAGGGATTGACATAAATCCAATCAAAACTGTAATAAGAAAATATAATACTACCGCGGAAATCATGTCTTGTTATTATGAACCGGTTTCTTTAATCAATCTGCATTCAGGCGAAAAAGTTCCGCTCGATGCCCTTAAAAATAACAATGTGTTTGTGATGACAGGAATAGCTCAGCCCGACGGATTCTCAAATCTTTTGAAAGAACTCGGAGCAACGGTACAGCGGGTTTATACTTATCCGGACCATCACAGATTCAGAAGAGATGAAATTGAACACGTTTACAGACGAGCGGGCAATTGGCACGCAGACGCGGTTATCATCACCGAAAAGGATTCGGTGAGGTTCTCAAAAAAGGCGGGCTTAAAGATCCGTAAATGTCCGGTATATTATTTAAAAATAGATATAAAAATACAGTCCGGTGAAAAGAAATTTTCCGACTGTATTATGAATATTTGTTATCCATGAAATTCAATTTTCCGAAAATTAGATTTACGTTTGACGTTAAAATTGATTTTTGGTATAATGCCTAATCGTAATTATGTAATAAATTAACCTTTACTAAATATAAAAAGGACTGAAACTATGAACCACTTTCTAACTGAAGAACAACAGATGATAAAAGAAACCGCAAATGAGATCGCGGTAAAAAAAATTAAACCTGTCGCTATTGAATACGATGAAAAAAATGAATTCCCATGGGATATTCAAAAAGAAATAGCCGACGCGGGTCTCTGCGGCGTTTATATCGGCGAAGAATACGGCGGCATGGTTCCTAAAGGCGAAAACGGTATCATGAACCTCGTTATCGCTGTTGAAGAGCTCAGTAAAGAATGTGGCGGTATTTCTCTCTGTCTCGCTGCTACAGCACTTGGTACAATTCCTATTATCCTGTTCGGTAGCGAAGAACAAAAACAAAAATATCTTCCGTCTATCGCTTCAGGAGAAACTGTTGCCGCTTTTGCTATCACTGAAGCAGGTGCAGGTTCTGACGCGGGAAGTATTCAGACTACAGCGACCAAAGACGGTGATTCTTACATTTTGAATGGAACAAAACAATGGATTACTAACGGTGAAGTGGCAGGTACGTATGTTATTATTGCAATGACCGATAAGTCCCGCGGAGCACGTGGAGCGACAGCGTTTATTGTTGAAAAAGGAACACCGGGATTCACTTTCGGTAAAAAAGAAGACAAAATGGGTATCCGCGCTTCATCAACTTATGAACTCGTTTTCGAAGATTGTAAGGTTCCGGCTGCAAATATACTCGGAAAAGTTGGAATGGGCTTTATGGTTGCAATGAAAACTTTTGATATGTCAAGACCGGGTGTGGCAGCTCAAGCCCTCGGTATCGCCGCAGGCGCGCTTAACGATGCAGTTGATTACGCAAGACAGCGCGAACAGTTCGGACATCATATTATTGCAAACCAGGGATTAAGATTCCTTCTTGCCGATATGTCTATGAAAGTTGAAACTTCACGCGCGATTGTTTATGCTGTTGCACGTTCAATCGACAGCGGCGACCTCAAATGCGCTAAAGAATCCGCAATTGCTAAATGTTACGCTTCTGATATGGCTATGGAAGTTACTACTGATGCAGTTCAGGTTTTCGGCGGTTACGGTTATATGAAAGAATATCCGATGGAAAAACGTATGCGTGACGCGAAAATTACTCAAATCTACGAAGGAACAAATCAGATTCAGCGTGACGTTATCGGTCATCAGCTCGTTAAAGAAGCTGCAAGCAGAAAATAAAGAATTATTCATTTGACGTTTTTCCTTAAGAGGATTGGCGTCTAATGTCTAATGTCCAATGTCGTACGACAAAATAATTTAACCCAACAATCCAATCTTCCTATGAATATTGTAGTTTGTCTTAAACAGGTACCGGACAGCGGTGATGTTAAAATCAATCCGGAAACCAAAACTCTTATGCGCGAAGGCGTTGATGCTGTTATCAATCCGTTCGATTGCTACGCTCTCGAAGAAGGAGTTCGCTTAAAAGAAAGATTCGGCGGAACGGTAACCGCTATTTCCATGGGACCTCCGCAGGCGGAAAAAGCTTTACGTGAAGCGATTAGTCTTGGCGCTGATAAAGCAGTTCTCGTTTCCGACAGAGCATTTGCCGGCTCGGACACTTTGGCAACATCTTATGCTCTTTCCACTGCGATAAAAAAACTTGGTGACGTTGATATTATTATCACAGGTAAACAGGCAATTGACGGTGACACCGCGCAGGTAGGTCCCGGAATTGCTGTGCATCTTGACATGCCGCAGATAACTTATGTTCGTAAAATTGAAGAAGTTGCTGACGGAAAAATCAGAGCGGAAAGAATGAACGAAGAAGGTTATGATATTGTTGAAGCAGACATGCCTGTTTTAATTTCTGTTGTTAAAGAAATTAATGAGCCTAGAATCGCAAGTTTGAAAGGAAAAATGGCGGCTAGAAAAGCCGAAATTCCTACCTGGACAGCCGAATTTGTCGGCGCTGATCCTAAACAACTCGGTCTCGACGGCTCGCCGACTATGGTAGTTGAAGTTTTTGCTCCACCGGCGCGTCAAGGCGGAAAACGTCTCGAAGGTGAACCGGCAGACATGGCTGAGCAACTTGTTAATGAACTTAAAGAACTGCAAATTTTATAACCCGAAATTAAATAAATCATGGCTCTTATTATTCATAAAGATAAATGCGTAGGCTGCGGCGTTTGTGTCGAATCCTGCCCTTTTAATGCTCTTAGCATCGTTGAACGCTTGGCAATCGTGGATGGCTCCGCGTGTACTATGTGCGGCGCTTGCGCGAAAGAAGGTGTTTGCCCGTTCGAAGCAATTGAAATGGTTAAAGCAACGGAAGCGAATCCGGATGTAAACCTTGATGATTACAAAAATGTTTGGGTTTTTGCTGAACAGAAAAAAGGCAAAATTCAATCCGTTGTTTATGAACTTCTCGGTAAAGGACAGGAACTCGCTAAAACCCGCGGACAGGAAGTTTGGGCAATATTGCTCGGCAAAAATATCGCAGATAAAGCTCAGGAACTTATCCATCGCGGCGCTGATAAAGTAATTGTTGTCGAAGATGACTCCCTCGAAAATTTCGAGGATGGAGTTTATTCAAAAGTTATTACCAGACTGTGCAAAAAATATAAACCTGAAATCGTTCTTACAGGTGCTACAACGGTCGGAAGAGCGCTTATTCCCCGCGTGGCTGTTCAAGTCGGTACCGGTCTTACTGCTGACTGCACGGGTCTTGAAATCGATAAGGAATCAGGATTACTCAGGCAAACACGTCCTGCTTTCGGCGGAAATATTATGGCTACTATTCTTTGCCCGAATCACAGACCACAGATGTCAACCGTTCGACATAAAGTTATGCCGGAAGCTGAAACAGACACTTCACGTACAGGTGAAGTTATTACAGAAGCGCTTCTTGAAGAAGACGGATTTTCCCGCAGCCGTGTGCTTGAAGTTGTTGAAATCCTTGAAGACACAGTTAATATTACTGAAGCTGATATTATTGTCAGCGGCGGGCGTGGAATGAAAGGACCGGAAAATTTTGAACTGCTGCATGATCTCGCAAAAGCTATCGGCGGCGCTGTTGGCGCAAGCCGCGCTTCGGTTGATGAAGGATGGATTCCTTATTCGCATCAGGTTGGCCAGACAGGAAAAACAGTTAATCCGAAAGTTTATATTGCCTGTGGAATCTCAGGGCAGATTCAGCATTTAATCGGTATGCAGTCGGCGGATGTTATTATTGCGATCAACAAAGATCCGGATGCTCCGATGATGAAAATTGCCACTTATGCTTTATGCGGTGATTTGTTTGAAATCATACCTGAACTGACAAAGCAGTTAAGCAAATAAAATTTATTTGTTGAAGATAAAA
>JAOZSF010000056.1 GCA_029939815.1 bacterium | reverse complement strand
CATTTCCCTGAAAACCTACAGCGCGATCGTAAGTCCAGTTGTTCGAGCTGGTTACTAATAAAAAGGCATCGCCGGCGTAGTATTGTTTAATGCCTTGAGGTTGTTCGGCAGGCTTTACTCTTAAAGCTACTTCTAATGCGTTATCAGATAAATCTTCGTATGGAGGACCGCTATAAACATAGTTTGTTGTATCCTGAATTATAAGAACGGCACTATTTGTCAGATTCATGTCTGAAGTCGGTTTTCCATTACCAAACTTCGCATGACCGTTTACTTCGAGCGGGACGCCCGGATTATCGACACCGATGCCGATTTTTTGGTTGACTGTAATTATATTTGCATTTGTAATGTCGTTACCATTCATATTATGCGTTTGAGTAAAAGTAGTTGCCCATGCCGAACTAATAAGAATAGCGGCTGCAGATATTGAAAGTAATTTTTGTAGTTTAGTCATTTCTTCTCCTTTATGTTATTTAGTTTTTAAAATAAATGTTTATTAAATTTTGTTTCGCAAAATAAAGCAAATCAAAAAGCCAATATTATAAACCAAAAACCCGAATGGTTCCGGAATAAAAACATGTACGTATGGGCGATACTCTGGTATTGTTGATTCCTTGGTAAATAACAGCGGCGATGCCGTGCCGGCGTCAAGTAAAACAAGTCCGTGCCTATCTGCTTCTATTGACAAACGTTCGGATTCCATGCTGTCGCGGACATCTACAGCAATTCGCGAATTAAGCGATAGCGCTGATTCATATCCGGATTGCGCTGTTCCAAAAGAAGGTTCGGAGTCGTATGTAACAGTATTTTCATCCCAAGCGGCAGTTACACGGGCAACAGACATAGTAAGCGCCGGATTAGGGGTTGATGCGCCACAAACATATAGGTGCAATTCAGCGCTTTGAATTGGATCCGTAATATAAGAATATGCTTCGCTGAAGTTGAATAATATATGTGCAGGTGAACGAGAACCGGAACCAATTTCAGAGTGTGCCATTTCATCGTTTCCGAACGCGAACAAAGCGTCATTACCATCAACCTGAGCATCTGCCCAAGCCGACAAAGCTATGCCTGTGCTCGAAGCGCTGTCGGCGGGAATGCCCGGCGGCTTTTGCCCTTCGGGATAAAAGTAGATATTTGGAGTTGCAGCTATGATACAATTACAGAGGGCAATAATTCCTATGATAAAATATTTAATTAAACCGTTCATTTTTAATCCTTCCAATTATTTATAAAATGATTATTTCTATTGAAAATATTATGCAAGTAATAAAGCGCCGAAGCTAAAACCAATTAAGGAGAAAAAAGCTCCGACACTTTTAAATCAAACAACATTATAATAATATCAAAATTGTTTTTAAAAGAGAATGTCAAAAAAGCGCTGATATTTTAAGAAAACCGGTGATTATACCCGAAAACATGTCGATTTCAAGACTCTTGTTTATTATATAATTCAAAAATTCATGTTTTGTATAGTTTTTTTACCCGTTATTCAATATTCTTGCGTGTTTTTACTATTCAAATAATTTTAATTTGATGATACAATAATTCCGGAATTAACATTAATAACCAATATAAAATTCTTGATATGCAAATCTTCATAAAAAAAATCGCTATACCGCTTGCTTCACTTTTAACTTTAATCGCTTTCGCGGAGCCGCAAGTTAAACATTTATGTTCTTTTAAAAATTACACGTCAAAAAGTTTGGAAGGTGTTTCTTCAGTGATTATTGTTTTTGAAGAAGAAAACGTTAAAAGTCTAAGGTCAAAGGTCAAAAGTCAAATCACAAATCTAAAGCATCTCTTCCCCGACACGCCGATGAAGCGAATGGCACAATCAAGTGAGCTGAGTAGCGCGGCAAGAAATTTGCAGAATATGTACATTGCTGATGTTTCCGAAGACGAAAATATTAACGAAGTTATTGACGAACTTAATGCGATGCCGGAGGTCAAATACGCAGAACCGAATTTTCCGGTGAAACCGTTAGCCCTCCCAAACGACCCTTGGTTTAATGATCAATGGGGTTTAAGAAATGTTCAACAGTATTATCTTGCCGTAATTGATGGCGTGCAAACAAATACCCGCGGCTATTATGGTGAAGATATTGACTGGGATGCAGCATGGGAAAATCCGGCTTTTCCTACTAATGAAGTTATTGTCGCGGTAATTGATTCCGGTGTCGATTACACTCATCCTGATATTACTAATCAAATGTGGGTCAATAACAATGAAATTCCCGATAACGGAATTGATGATGACTTAAACGGATATATTGATGATTATCGCGGTTACGATTTCTTTTATATGGATTGTGAACCTGATGATAATTATGGTCACGGAACTCATGTAGCGGGAACTATTGCTGCGGAAACAGATAACAATATCGGCGTTGCCGGCGTTTGCCCTTCCGCAAAAATCATGGCTCTTAAATTTATGAACAAAGACGGCGCCGGTTATATTTCCGATAGCGCTCTTGCCTTAAAATATGCTGCTGATAACGGGGCAAAAATTATTAATAACAGTTGGGGATTGAACATAATGATTCAATCGCTGGGGGATGCAATTGAATACGCGGCTGAAAAAGGATGTGTGATTATTTCCGCAGCGGGGAACGATGACACTACGCAAAAATTATATCCCGCCGGTTATGCTGATTCATTTGCAGTTGCAGCAACCACATCAAAAGACAAAAAAGCGGATTTCAGTAATTATGGAGACTGGATAGATTTTTGTGCTCCGGGAAAAGATATTCTTTCGCTTCGTGCTAAAAATACCGATATGTATAGTGATGATGCCCCGCTTGTTCATATTGTTGATACAAACCTTTATCTTGCAAACGGAACCAGCATGGCTTCACCGCATGCTGCGGGAGCGGCAGCAATTCTTGCTTCCAAAAACCCGGGACACCCGGGATGGGTTTACGGAAAAATTATTGCCGCAACAGCTGACAATATAGACGATAGAAATCCTACCTATATAAATAAACTCGGTTCCGGAAGAATTAATATTAATAGTATGTTAAACTATGATGAACCCGCTATATTTGTAAAAGCCAAACTGCCTCTTTTTAGTGATTTTTCTATGCAATTTATTGGGGCTGGTACTACTACAAATTTATCAATAACTCTTGGTTCCTGGATTTATTCTCTATCAAATGTTACTGTGGTTGTAAGCAATTTGACTGATGGAATATCTTTATCTGCAACTTCAGTTTTTATTGGTAATATTGCTGCTAATTTTTCTACAAACCTTCCTGAAGGAACTGTTTTGCTTTCAACAGGAATGTCCAAAAAAACACGTAATGAAGAAGTTCTCGTTCAAGTTTTTGCTGATGGAATTTTGAAAGATGAAACTACTGTTTCGTTTATCGTTTATAACGGATTTCCAAGTTCTGTTACCGTTGCCGATTGGAATAACGATGGTAAAAAAGAATTCATAACTACTTCAGGTGGAACGATTTATGTTTATGACAATCGTGGCTTTCTTAAATGGCTTTTTAATTCTCCGGCTCCTTCTATGACCTTCAATGAAGTGGCTGTCGGAGATGTTGACGGCGATGGGTTTAATGAGCTTGTTGCCGCTCATGATGTTTCGCTTCTTGGTGGACAAATCGGTCTTTATGTTTTTGAGCATGACGGAACTATAAAAACAGGGTGGCCTGTTACTGATTCGTCAGGTTATAAAATTCCTACTCTTGTTGATGTTGATGAAGACGGAATTCTTGATATTGTTGTCCCTTGTCAAGCCAATTTAGAACAATGGGATTCTCCGGAATTACGTGCTTATAAAAGTGATACTTCTTTGATTTGGACAAGAAAAGGAAATGACTATGGAGATAATAAGTATCACTATGTTTATCGTGCTTCTGCCGGTGATTTAGATAATGACGGATGGCCTGAACTGGTTAACATTTGGAAAACAAAAAATTATCCTGACAAAATTTATGTTACTACTCATGAAGGCAAAGATTTTGGAACTACTATCATGGCTTCATACGGATACTATTTGGGAGACCCGCCGGCGCTTGGTGATATTGATGGCGACGGTGATATGGAAATTATTGTGCTTGGGTATAAATTAGGTGGCGTAGATAACCGTGTTTTTGCTTATCATCACGATGGAACAGAAGTTGCCGGTTGGCCTCAAGATGCCGGTGATAAATGGGTTGTAAGACATACTACTCCACGCCTCGTTGATGTTGACGGTGATGGCGATATGGAAGTTTTTCTCGGTGCTTATAAAGTAGGTTTATTTGGATGGCAGGGCGACGGAACTCCTTTTACTAATTTTCCTATTGCTGATGCCAGCTGCTATTCACAAGTTTGTATAGAAGATATTGATGACGATGGAGAAGCGGAATTTGTTTACAGTATCGGAAAACAAACTAACACTATTATTAGAGCAAGAAATCTTGACGGTTCTATTGTTCCGGGATTTGATGGTCTTCAGATTACAAACACCGGGGAAGTTCTTGATATGGTTATCGAACCGATTCCGGGATATTCCAATCAGATAATTTCTGTAATCGGCGGTGGGAAAATTATGGTTAATACCGAACTTTACATTATTGATACCGGTTTTGCTTCTAATCAATTGGAAAGCGCTTGGCCCATGCACCCTCACGATGCACGCAAAACAAGATCAAGTTTCTACAAAACTAATGAGCAGTTTGTTGCAAGTTTTTCTACTCCGTACACTGAGGCGGTTAATCATCTTGATGCTACTTTTACCACTTATGTTGGCGAACCACATTCTTCAAATATTTTTTATCAATGGGATTTTAACGGTGATGGGATTATTGATGCGGAAGGTGAAAATTTAAGTGCAACAAATATAACTTACGGCATTGGTACTCATACAGTTTCCTTAACTGTTTCCAATGGTCTTGGTGGTGTTTATACAAGAACGCGGGAAAATTATCTAAATGTCAATCCGCCGGTTGAAAGTGATTTTTCTGCAAATATTCGTACCGCAAACGCTCCGTTCAGGGTTGAATTTACCGACCTTTCAACTAATTACCCGCAGTTTTGGATGTGGGATTTTGACGGGGACGGGACCATTGACAGCACGCTCCAAAACCCTTATTTTGTTTACTCTTCAACCGGGATTTTTAATGTTTCGCTTACCGTTAGCAACAATTTTGGTGACGGCGGCGCTTCTTTTTCAACAGAAACCAAAATAGGTTATATTGTTGTGCCGAATGTTGTCGATTCTTCTATTCATTACGTTTCGAAATCCGGCAGCCATCTCTTTCCGTTTAAATCGTGGGAAGAAGCGGCTAACGATATTCAATCTGCTATTGAAAGTGCTGCTGCAGGCGAAACGGTTCTTGTTACGAATGGTACTTATACTTCTTCGATTTCTCTAATTGCTACAAATATTATTCTAAAAAGTGTCAATGGAGCTGAAAAAACTATAATACAGGGAACTCGTTCACACAGGTGCATAAAATTGCTCGGACAAGCAGCTTTGCTTGATGGTTTTACTGTTCAGCGTGGCGCTAACGAACTTGGTTCCGGTGTTAATCTTGGAGGTGGAGCTTCTGCGAAAAACTGTATTATTTATGATAATAATTCCGGAAGTAAATCAGGCGGCGGACTTTATCTATATTATTCGCCGGGCAGCGTTGTTGATAATTGTATTATTATTTCAAACAGCGGGATACACGGTGCGGCTATTTATGCGAGTGCTGATTCGCCTAATTCTGTAATTAAAGATACAATTATTAAATTTAACAGTTCGCAAACCGGCGGAAAATGTATTTATGTTTTTACAACAAAACTTAAAAATTGTTTAATTACTTACAATAATTCCGGTGGCGATTTGATTGGATTAACTGAAGGGGCAATTATGGAAAATTGTACTGTTTCTAAAAATACTTTTCCGAGTTCGTATCAAACTATTGAAATGAATTCTTCTGCTAGAATTTATAATTCTATTTTCTTCGGTAACAGTTCTATGACTTTTGATAATAAAGCCGAAGAAAAATTTTATAAATATTCTTGTTTTGATAATTTGCCGGCTCCGGCTTATGATGGCGGGGGAAACATAGCTTTAAATCCTTTGTTTAATTCTTCGGAAACCGGTGATTTTTCTCTTAAAGCGCTTTCGCAGTGCATAAATGCCGGCGATAATTATTTAGTTACTACTACTAATGATATTTATGGTCATGCGAGAATCATTGGCGGTACTGTTGATATGGGCTGCATAGAAAACAATGTTTCATTTTCGCTTGACCCGCCGGAAATTATTTCGCCGACAAATGTTTTTTCGGGCGAGTCGGTCTTCTTGTCTTTTAATCCGGAAAGTGATGACATTATTATTGAAGGAAATAAAGCTGCTAATTCTTATGTTTACACAGACAACAACTACGGCTGGTCGGATTACGAAATTCTGCAAATTCCTTCTGCCGGTTCGTGGAGCAATATTCTTGAAGACGTAGTTGAAACAACTTACGTTTTGAAATACAAATCGATGAGCAGCAATTTTACAAATGCCTCACCGGATTATACAGAACTAACGATAGAAGTAATTCCCGAGCCGGGAGCGATAATATTATTTGTATTATTAATGATGTTTGGGGTTAGGCGCGAGTGATGAGTAACGAGTGGCGAGATAATTTTCTTGTCCACGGGGAAAGCACGGGGGAAAATAAATTTGGATATGGAGTGCAGTCTAATGAAATAATCCTCCAATTTTAAATTTAATTCTTAGAATTAAATTTCCGGATAATAAATAATAACTGATAAATAATAAATAGTAAATAGCCGGGCTCAGGAATGACAGTAAAAGTTATCGGTACAGTTGCGTTCCCTCCATCAGACGAGATTTTCAGCTCGCCGTGATGAATTCCCGCATCGAGTCTGCTGCTGTCAAAAGTGACCGGAATATTCATAACATTTCCCGGAGAAATTTTTCCGTAATCAACATTTGGTTCAAACCATTTGTTTTGTCTTTCGACATAAACGACAAAATTAGATTTCAGATAATCTTCGTCATGAGAAAGTGTTTTATATTTTGTCCCATCTTCACCCTGCCAGCCGACGGTATAAAGATTGCCAAGCTGCGGCGCTATATTCAAATACTGCATTTTAAAATCGCCGTTAGGATATAAAATAATTTGAAAAGAAACGCGGTCAGCGCCGAGATGAGTTCCGCGAGTAATATTTCCATAAGAAATCACAGTTTTTTCGTCAGTAGTTTTATAGTAAAAATCGCTTCCAAGATTCGGATAGAAATTATTCCAAAAAATAGCAATGCAATTTTTTGAAGGTTTATTCATGGTATTTGGAAAAGCATAATCTATTGTCGCCAGCCGTTTGTACTGCTCATTAAACATTACTACGCCATTAACGGAGATATTCATTCCGGTAACATTTTGACTATAAAAAGGGAAGTCATGCAGTAAAGGAATATTTTCCGTAGAATTATCACTTGAAAGATATATTTTTGTGCCGTCAGAAGTTATGTCTTCCCAATCAAGCGATGGACAGTCAGGCGAATCGCTGTCAATCCATTTATATTCACCGGAACTGTCAAATCCTGTGGAAAGCGCCGCGGTATTACTTTCCGAGAAAGAAAAGGTCAAATTCACATTCCCGATGTTTGAGACGGCGAGGTATTCAATGATTGACAGACCTTGAGTAAGAACGATGTTAAATTCCCAAGGAGCATAACTTAAAACAGAGTTTCCGAGTTCAAAAATTAAATTGGAATTTCCCGGCGGGCAGATAATATTAGTCAGAGCGGAGTTCAGAAAACCGGAAGCGTTTGCCCAAAGTTGATAAGAATTGTTTTTCAGCCCTGAAATATTATAATTCCCATTTTGATCTGTGGCAACGGAGTAAGTTTTAGCATCATTTTTATAAAAGACTTCAGCGTTTGTAATAGCTAACCCTGAGCTTTTATTAATAACTTTTCCGGTAATTGAATCAAGGTTTTGAATGTTCAGAAAAAAAGTATTTGATTTTGAGAATCCGTCATTTCCTGTACAAAAAAGGACAAACGGAATAACTGTTCCGCTATTAATATCAGCATCAAATTCGATTTCAAATAAAGTAGAATTAGACATATAAGTTTTTATTGGAATATTACCGTAAGTTGCAGAGTTCTGAAGAATAGTTACATCGGTATTATCGCAAAGTAAAGTAGAAGTAACATTTGTCAGGTTCTTATCAGATGCGTTGTACAAGCGTGCTTGGAGTTTAACAGTTTCGCCAGACTCGGGATAAGAATCGTTATCTCCGTTCGGCACTGTGTCGGAAATAGAAGTATCAAAAATAACGAGGTCAGAATCATAAGAAACCCCGATTTTTATATCATCAATAAACCATCCCTCATCAGAAAAATCGGAATAAAAAATTGAGTGAAAGCCAAAGCGAATAGAAAAAGTTCCCGGCAAATAATCATTCAAAACAATATCAACTTTTCTTGTGTCGATATTTCCGGATACAGGCTGTCTTAAATCAATCCAATCAGCCCCGTTATTAGTAGTAATCTGCAGATAGCAGCTGTCGGAATCCAGAACTTTAATGTTTTCGATGAAAGATAATGAAGCAGCCGAAGAGTAAATTGAAATAGGGTCGGTTTCTAGAAAGGCATTGAGGTCTCTGAAATATCCGAAATAATCTGAATATAAAGCCCAGGCATATTCCCCTGACAAATTATCGGTTTTAGTTCGTTTCCAACCGTATTGATTAGCGAGATTATTGTAATCTTTTTCAGCGTCATTTTCCCATATATTTATTAAAAATGTTGTATAAAAAGAAAAGTAATTTCCGGAATTATCGTTCGTCGTTGATAAAGAAACAAGGTCGGTCGCTATTATTTTGAACTCGTATTTAAGACCGGTCGATAAAGCTGATAAAGTAACAAAATGGTTTGTCCCGTAAATGTTAGAAAAAAATTCCTTGCCGGATGATTTTAAAATCACTTTGCCGATTGTCGGTTCATCGGTTGTCCAGTTTACTCTCGCGGAAATATCGCTTATATCTTCAACAGAAACGTTGGAAATAGTTGGCGGTAAAAGGTCGGTAGTTGCAGAAGCGGTTTTGGTAATATTAACACCTCCGCTGCCGTCATTTTGATCGACATAAG
>JAOZSF010000055.1 GCA_029939815.1 bacterium | reverse complement strand
CTTCGACAAATAATAATTAACGATTAACCCTATGAAACAACCGCTGCAAAAAGAAAAAATCCTGATTGAGGAATTTTTAGATAAAAACCTGCCGCAGGAAAACCTGAAACCGGAAATTTTGCATAAAGCGATGCGGTATGCCGTTCTCGGCGGCGGTAAAAAATTACGGTCATTGCTTGCTGTTTCCGCGTGCGAAGCGGTCGGCGGTACAGTTGATAACGCGCTGCAGGCAGGTTGCGCGGTAGAACTTATTCATTCCTATTCTCTCATTCACGATGATTTGCCATGCATGGATGACGATGACCTTCGGCGCGGTAAACCAACTTGCCACAAACAATTCGGTGAAACAATCGCTCTGCTTGCCGGAGACGCGCTTTTAACTCTCGCTTTTGAATGGGCATCTTTAGCAAAAATTTCAAATCCGTCCCGGAGTTCTGAAATCACTTCCGCTCTTGCCGAATTCGCGGGTCATTGCGGAATGGTCGGCGGACAGGTTGTTGATATTGAAGCAACAGGAACGATTCCGTCAGTTGAAACTTTACAATTTATCCATCAACATAAAACCGCGGATTTGATTGCCGCGGCGGTAGTTATCGGTGGTATTGCGGGAGATGCGTCTAAAAAACAAGTAGAACTTTTAAGGCAGTTCGGCGTAAATCTCGGTCTGGCATTTCAGTATATTGACGATATACTTGACTGTACTGAAACGTCAGAAGGGATTGGCAAGACAGCCGGTAAAGACATTGTTGCGGGGAAAATAACAGCGGTCTCGGTTTTTGGGATTGAAAAAGCAAAAAAAATAGCCAAAAAATATAAAACCGAGGCGGTTAATACTCTGATAGATGCCGGCTGGGAAACAAGCAATTTGTCAGAAATTGCTGATTTTGTAACAGGAAGATCATTTTGAATTTACAATTTAAGTCTTTTCTGATATAATACTTATGTAAATTTATTTAATGATAATTAATCCTAATGTAACCAAATATTTAATGTGGAGAAAAAAATGAAAAAGTTCTTACTATTCGCCATTTTGGCTTTAGTTCTCGTAGGTTGTAAATCAGCAAAAAAACAAGACGATACAATCGCTATGGACGGCCAGCCGTTTAACCTTGAAGATATCGATAACAGTGTTCTTGGCGGCGACGGCAGCGGAGTTGACGGCGATCAATCCTTTCCTGGCGACCTTAAAGCCGCAGGAGGAACCGGAATGAGATTCGTTGAACCGGGTTCGGGTTCTCTTCCACCGGAAATCGACCGCGAAGCACAACTCGTACTTCAGGACATTCATTTTCCTTACAACAGCTCAACGATTATGCCGGAAGACGCTGACGTTTTACAGCAGATTGCCGCTTTTCTCAAACGCTACCCTCAAGTTGTTTTACAGATCGAAGGTTATTGCGATGAACGCGGAACAGAAGAGTATAACATGGCTCTCGGCTCAAGGCGCGCAGGCGCGGCGAGACAGTTTCTGGTTGATTTAAGTATCGATCCTAACAGACTTTATACTATCAGTTACGGCGAAGAAGGTCCGCTTGATCCGGGAAATAATGAGCAGGCATGGGCAATCAACCGCCGCGACCATTTTCTTGTCGGCATTGCCGGTGAATAACGCATTACTTTGTGAAATAAGATGTTGAAATATGTCATATCATTTTTAACCTGCTTCTTGATATTCGGTTGCGCAACAACCGAAGAGATTAACCCCGCAGACGTTAAAATCGCTCAACTGAAAAGTTCAACCAGAACTCTTGAAGATCGAATTTCTGTTTTAAATCAAACGCAGGATGACCTTCAAACGCAGCTGGAGCAGATGAAACAGGAAAATGACCAGATGCAGCTGGTACTTCAGGAAAACTGGTCAAAACTACGTGGTACTCTCGGCTCACTGAAAGACAGTCAAAGACGCGAAATTGACCGAACGGTTAAAAATATTATGGCAACAAGTATTAGCGATCAGGAAAAACTTAATGCTAAATTGTCAAAAGTTGTAAAGGCAATCCAAGCGCAAAACTCAGGGCTGCAGCAGAAAGTTATGGAAGATCTTTCAATAAGCAGTCAGGAAGTGAAATCAATGAGAGTTCAGCTGAACGCTTGTATGGATAAAATTGAGCGCATCGAAAAACAAATCAAAATTTTGAATTCAGCTTATCCTTCCGGTACGGCTTCATCTTCCGCAGCGAAAAGTTCATCCGGCTCAACCAAGAAAAGTTCCGGTTGGAAAAAACCAAAAAAAGAAATTAAACGGACAAATAAACCGACTAATTCTAAAATTGATTATAACCAGGGATACGAACATGTTGTTGCTCCGGGCGAAACGCTTTGGAAGCTTGCACGTGACTATAAGGTGAGTGTTCAGGATATTCTTAACACCAACCCGGAAATCAATGATGAAACTCTTTTGAATCCGGGACAGAAGCTTTTTATACCTTATCGAAAGGAATAGTATTGGTTTTGACAATCTAATATATTAATCGACATAATTTGTCGATTGCCCCGGTGAATCATCGGGGCATTTTTCATTAAAAATGATTATTCTAATAATTATTCTTATCATCAGTTCAATCGGGTGGCTGTACATTTTATGCAGGCTGTTAAACAGAGTTGCGGCAATGTCCGACAAGCTTATAAGTTTAACCTTATTTGGCGGAATCTTTCTTTTATTCACTCCTTTTCTTTTTTATTTTTGGTTTTTAAAATTAAAAGTATTTACTTCGGGTTTTTATTTTTTAAATTCCGGTGAAATATTAAACCAGAGTCCTCTTTCTTCGGTTTTTATTTTAATTGGTTTTTTTGCTTTTGCGGGCGAACTTATCAGGCGAAAAATAATCGAAAAGCTGAAAAAAAAATCAATCGGCAAAATTTGTCGGTTGCAGTCAACAAAAAATGTCGATTGCAGCAATTTTTTCCCCAAAAAAGCACCGTGGAAATACATTTATAAAATCGCCCTCCTTATACCGGGAAACAAAATCCGTAAACTTTTTCTGCATAATCATAAAATCCATCTTCAGGGAAAAGTTAATTGCCAAATCCGTATTGTTCATATCACAGATGTTCATTTTGTCGAAAGAATATCCGGTGAATATTATGAAAAAATGGTAGCTACCGTAAATGAATGTAATGCGGATATGATTTTATTTACAGGTGATTTCCTTCAAAATTCTGATGCTGTTTCAAAATTAAAACCAATCTTTTCCAAACTTAAAGCGAAATCGGGAATCTATTTCGTTTGCGGAAATCATGATATCTGGCATAAAAAAATACACGAAAAAACAACTGTGGAAATGCTGGAAAAAATCGGCTTTGTTCACCTTAACGGAATAATTGAAAAAGTTCAAATCAACGGCGATAAGATTTATGTTGCAGGAACTGAACAACCATGGATTAAAGATAATATTGCGGGAAACCTTGCCGCAATTCCTGATGATTCCTTCGTAATTTTGCTTTCACACACGCCGGATAACATCCATAGAATCCCGTTAAGGAATATAAAATTAATTTTAAGCGGACATACTCACGGAGGACAAAATGCTTTACCGGGACTCGGTCCGCTGATTATTCCTTCAAAATACGGCAGCGCTCACGCGTCAGGATATGTAAAAGTAAAAAATTCTCTTTTATATATCAGCAGAGGAGTTGCACTTCACCATCCGTTAAGAATAATGTGTCCGTTAGAGTTAGCGTGCATTGACATTGACAGTATAAAGTGAATATGATATAATGTTCATGTTTTGAAAGTGGGGGCTTGAAATTGGAAAGTCGAAACTTGAAACTTGAAAGAGTAACGAAAGCCGGAACCCGGCATACGCGGGTCAAGAGCTTTCACTACTTTCCTGTAGCCGACCTCGCTGTGGTCGGAATAATCTGCGATCGGCGGCAAAGATAGAAACAGGAAATATTTATAATAAATAATTTAATCATTAACTTTAAACTTACGGAATGACAGTAAAGGCAGCAAAAAAAACACGCGTGCCGCAGCAGGCGAGGTCAAAAGAAAAAGTTAACCGGATTACTTCTGCTGCACGAGACCTTTTCTCAAAAAAAGGTTACACAAAAACAACAATGAGCCAGATTGCCGGGAAAGCCGGTGTGTCAACCGGGACAGCTTACGCCTATTTTCCTGATAAGAGCGAGCTTTTACGAAGAATTCTCCAGAATCATGTTGAAGAAATATTACAACCGGCAGAAAAGGTGATGCAGGAGATTCCTGACAATGCGGAAGTAAAAACTGTGCTTTGTAAACTCATAAATTGTTTTACTGAAATTCATAAAAAAAACGCGGGGCTGCAAATTATTTTTCACGAAAGGATAATGAATGATGAGAAGTTTAGAACTTTAGTCATGCAATATCGAAATCGTGGCCGGGAAATCGGCAGACAGCTGGTTAAAAGATTCGGGAAAAAGAAAAAAAACAATGAGGCGGAAGCACAGGTTATAGTTGGATTGTTAGACTTTTGTACTCATATCGGAACCGTTTTCCCTTCCAATGTGACAATAGAAGAGGCATGTCGTGTTGGTGTTGATATGATAGGGGCGTATTTTAAGTCTTAAGGTCTTAATTGGAAGTGAGAAAGTGGGAAAGTAAGAAAGAAAAAACATAAAATCATTAAATCGTTAAATCATTAAATAATAAATGGTACACACAATAAATCATAAAAAAAGAGTAATCGGCTGTTTTCTTGTGCTGATATTAATAATTTTCGGCGCGGCATTCGGTTTTGCGGTTTTAAAATCGATAAAAGCCAAAAAGGAAATTGTTGAGAAAGAAAAAGAACTGCCACCGCCTGTTTATGTTGTAGCTGTAACAAATTTAACGTTTGTCAGAGATTATACGGCATTGATTAAAGCGGATAAAGACATTACTCTTGGCGCGGCAATAAACGGAGAGATAAAAAAAATATATGTTGATATTGGTTCAGTTGTAACTCAAGATCAAAAATTAATTGAATTTGATGAACGATATAAAAAAATAGATGTAAGAAAAGCAATGGCAGAAGTTTTAGAATCAACCGTCGCTCTTTCAAATGCCGCGATTGACCTTGCAAACAATCAAAAATTATGTTGTGAAAAAATAATAGGAGAGGACATTTTAAGAAAATATATCGTTGCTCACCGGAATGCTTTAGCAGAATGTGAGCGGGATAAAGCTTTTCTTGATTATTCAAAAGAGCAGCTGAAGGATTGTATTGTCACGGCTCCCTGTGAAGGAAAAATAAGCGAAAGATATGTTGAAATAGGGGAAAGAGTAAATCTAAATCAACCATTACTTGATATGGTTAATGACGGCAAACTTAAAATTCTTCTTTTTGTGGAAGGCAGGGATATTACTCAAATGTTCCCGGGGAAAAAAATTACATTTAATGCAAGCATATTTCCTGACACAGTTTTTACAGCTGCGGTCAAGAATGTGGCAGCAAATGTTGAAAAAGGAATGAGATTATATAGAATGGAAGCTGAGTATGATAATAGTTCTTACTTATTAAAACCGGGGATGATTGTAAAAGCGAAAGTTCCTATCAGAAAATTTAAAAACATAATTGTAATTCCGTCAAGCTGTATTGACCGTTATGACAAAGGTGATTTTGTGACTTTGTATGATAGAAAAAATAGCAAAAGAGTTGAAGTAAAAATCGGACTTGAATATAAAGGATGGGCACAAATACTTACCGGTCTTAAGTCCGGCGATAAAGTGATTATAAAGTAATGCGAATAGTTGAATTTTCCATAAAGCAGAGAGTACTTGTTAATATGCTGATGATCGGCTTATTTGTAGCCGGAGTAATTTGCGTATTAAATTTACGGCGGGAGATTTTCCCTTCAATAAGCACCGATATAATCGTTGTCAGCACGGTTGATGTGACTCTTGACGCGCCTGAAGATGTTGAGCAGCTTATAACAATTCCGATTGAAGATGAACTTAGAGATGTGGAAGAAGTAAAAGAAATCCGGTCGGTTTCGTCACCAAACGTATCGCAGATTTTTCTTATTCTTTATGATAATGTAAAAAATGTTCAGGAAGTACTAAACGATGTCCGTCAAAAAGTTGAGCAGGCGAAGTCTGATTTACCGAAAACGAGTGAATCCCCAATTACTATTGAGCAAAAATATCCTTTTCCTGTAATTATTGTCGGAATGAGTTATGAAAAAGGAACAGACAAACTCAAAATAAAAAAACTGTCAGACAAATTTGAAGATGATTTGAAAACAATTCCGGGTGTGTCAAGCGTTAATATAGCAGGATTAAGTGACAGAGAGATTTGGGTTGAAGTTGACCCTTATCGAGCTCGCGCTTATGGTTTATCTTTACAGCAGATAAACAACGCGATAAGGGCAAAAAACGTAAATGTGCCGGGTGGAAAAATTGAAGGCAGAGAAGGTGAAATGACAATTCGTGTTTTAAATCAGATCGATGAAGAAACATGGCGCGATTTAGGAAACGTAATCATGAAAAGCTCACAAGGGCAGCTGCTTCTTTTAAGCGATGTCGCGGAAATTCATAATACATTTGAAAAAACAACATCTCTCGGCAGAGTTAACGGCAGGCCGGCAATTACTTTTACGATCAACAAACAAAAAACCGGAGATACAATTGCCATAGCAAATGCGGTGAAAAAGTTGATGAAAAAATACGAGAAGCAAGTTCCCGCGGATGTTAAACTTTCCTTCTATTATGATACTTCCAAATTTGTTCGCAAACGAATGAGCACAATGGTTCGTAACGGTATATTGAGTATGATTCTTGTTGCTGTTATGCTGTTGCTTTTTATGAATTGGCGAATTGCTTTGCTTGTAGTCGCCGGACTTCTTGTCTCATTTTTCGGCACATTTATTTACCTCAAACTTGTTAACAGCAGTTTTAATATGATTTCGCTGTTCTCGCTGATTCTTGTTCTTGGTATGCTTGTTGATGACGCAATAGTGGTTTGTGAAAATGTTTATCGTCACATGGAAGAAGGAAAAAGTCCTTATGATGCAGCGCTGATCGGAACAAAAGAAGTGTTACTGCCGGTTATCGGGACTGTGAGTACAACAATTGTTGCTTTTCTTCCGCTGCTGCTCACTACAGGGATGATGGGGAAATTTGTCGCGATAATTCCCCAGGTTGTAACAGTCGCGCTTTTGCTTTCACTAATAGAAGTAATATTTATTTTACCGTCACATCTTGTTGATTTTGTAAAGCCGGAAGATATGTCATTACATTTAATTGAAACGGGCAGACACAAGTCTATATTCAAAAATATTTTCTTCTCGATAGACAATTTTTTGAAAAAGATACGCATCGGCGTTGACAGAATGTTAAAACGGGTTTTTGAATATTATCGTTACGCGCTTAAAATAGCCCTTCGCCGCAGATGGCTGGTTTTGCTTTGCGCGCTATTGGCATTTATTTCAGCTCTTATGCTTATAAAAACCGGTGTTTTGAAATTCAAACTTTTTTATGCCGATTATGCTGATAGAATTATGATAAATCTCGAAACTCCGGCGTCATACACGCTTGATGAAACGAGCAAAGTTGTTTTAGCTCTTGAAAAAGATATTATTTCCAATATGCCTTCTTACGAAACAGATGTTGTTATTTCTTCTATTGGTTTTACTTCCGGAGATAAAGGAATATCAAAGCGGGGCAATAATCAGGCGATGATAATTTACGACATTGATGAGTTAAATCCGAAGTGCAGAAAACCGGCCCCCATTGTTGCCGATCTAAGAAAAATTGTGAGAAACAATCCGTCATTTGTTAAAACCAAAGTTGAAAAAGAAGGTAACGGACCGCCTATTGGAAGAGCAATTACAGTTAAAGTTATGGGAACGGATTTTAAAGAAATTAAACAAGCCGCCAATGCAATAAAGTCATATATTAGCACTTTACCGGGCGTTGAAGAAATATCAGATGACTTCGAATCCGGCAAAAGAGAAATACATATCAAAATCGATGAGGGAAAAGTCGCTATGGCAGGCAGCGATGTCGCTTCAGCAGGCAAAGCGATAATGACGGCTTTTAAAGGATCTGAAGTTTCTGTTTTCAGGTGGGGAAATGATGAAGTTACCATTCGGGTAAAATACGCGGAAAATTTTATTAATAATATTGAAGATGTAAGACGGTTCCGCGCGGTTAATAAAAAAGGTAAAATTGTTTCATTAAGCGATTTTGCTACTGTTGATTATGCTTCCGGTTTAAGTGAAATAGCACGAAAAGACAGAAAAAGAGTTATAACCGTTTATGCTGATGTTGACGGGATAAGAATTACATCAAAAGAAGCAAACGCAAAAATAAAAGAACATTTTGCAGAAGAAAAATTTAAAAAATTGTTCCCGGGCTGCTCAATAACTTATGGCGGCGAAGAAGAGGAAACAAATGAATCTCTTCGTTCAATGGGAATCGCGGGAATTATAGCTTTTATTCTCATTTTTGCTATCCTTGCCGGGGTTTTGAACTCATTTGTTCAACCATTTCTTGTTTTAAGCATTATCCCTCTCGGCTTTGTGGGCGTGGCTTACGGATTTATGGTGCTTCAGGTTCCAATCGGTTTTATGGCGCTTATGGGAACTATAGGTCTCGTTGGAATTATCGTTAATGACAGTATTGTAATGGTCAGCTTTATAAATGATTATAGAGGAAGATGGCAGAAAAAACACGGCCTCGGCAAACACGTTCAGGCAAGCATGAACAGACATCTGACAAGCCAGGTGAGATGGGCTTCTCTAATGAAAAGCGGCGTTCTCAGATTCCGGCCTATTTTGCTTACAACGGTTACTACCGTTGCGGGAATGTCAACTATCGGCTTTACAAGAAGCGGGCAGGAACAATTTATCGCCCCGATGGCATTAGCAATAATTTGCGGATTATCTCTCGGAACAACAGTAACGTTATTTGTTACACCGTGTGTTTACGCTGTATTGGACGATATTATTCATTTCTTTTTCGGGAAAGGAGAACTTCCGCCGGATTAGATGCTGATCGGAAGGAGCAACAGCCCCTTAAAGGGGCGGAACCTCCGGGTGGATATTAAGTCACAGAGTGCGTTTCCCGTGTATGTGTAGACAAAAATTCCTATGCTGTGTCGCGGATAATGTATGGATATTTTCTTTCTCCATGGAGGGTCTTCGTCCTCGATGACCTTATTTAGTCGTCCCTTAAAAACCGATTTTTGGTAGTAATAATGGGACTTTTTCTA
>JAOZSF010000054.1:8130-9379 GCA_029939815.1 bacterium | reverse complement strand
AATAACGAATAACGAATAACGAATAATCCTCCTTCGGCGGATCTTCGACAAATAACGATTAACAATTAACAAACTAACTACTACAATGAAAAAAGAATACCTCTACACTCCCGGTCCCGTTACTGTTCCACCTGAAGTTTTACTTAAGCTTGCTGAACCGATGTATCACCATCGTACACCGCGTTTTAAGAAAATGTTCGGAGAAGTGAACGCGAAATTGAAAACCGTTTTCCGTACCGAAAACGATATCATTACTTTTACTTCATCAGGAACCGGAGCAATGGAAGCTTCTGTAGTTAATTTTCTTTCTCCCGGAGATAAAGTCGTTACTATCAACGGCGGGAAATTTGGCGAAAGATGGACTTTAATAGCGAAAGCTTATGGTGTTGAATATAACGAAATGATGATTGAATGGGGCAGTGCACCCGACCCGGCCGAACTTGAAAAAATTCTCGCCGCTGATCCTTCTATTAAAGCGGTTTATACCGAACTTACAGAAACTTCTACAGGAACGGTTTTCGATATTGAAGCAATTGGGAATGTTGTTGCGAAAACAAATGCAATCCTTGTTGTTGATGCCGTAAGCGGAATCGGCGCGGACGATATTCATGTTGACGCGTGGAAAGTTGATGTTTGTGTTGCCGGTTCACAGAAAGCGTTTATGATTCCTCCGGGACTCGGATTTATGAGTGTTTCGGAAAAGGCATGGAAACTTGCTGATGAATCTACACTCCCGAAATTTTATTTCAACGCTAAAAAAGCAAGGAAATCTGTCGGCGAAAATAATACGCCCTATACTCCGGCACACACTCTGCTCGAAGCTTTAAATGTTTCGCTCAGCATGATCGCTGACGAAGGTATCGATAATGTTATCGCGCGACATGCCCGTCTTGCGAACGCGGTTCGTGAAGGAGTGAAAGCGCTTGGTCTGAAACTTTATTCAAAATCCCCGGCTAATGCCCTTACGGCAATTGAATTTGACAGTATCGATGCAGAAGAACTTAGAAAACATTTGAAAGCTGAAGGCATTTTTGTTGCCGGCGGACAGAATGACGCTAAAGGTAAAATTATCAGAGTCGCTATGATGGGTTATGCAACAGAATCTGATGTTATGAACGCGTTAAGTGTTCTTGAACGTTCACTGTTAAAAGTAGGGATGAGCATTGAGCCTGGCAAATCGCTTGCCGCGGCACAGAAAGCGTTAATCGGATAAAAAAACAATCGACATTTTTTGTTGATGACCGTGCGA
>JAOZSF010000054.1:5674-8030 GCA_029939815.1 bacterium | reverse complement strand
AAGGAGAAATCTTATGTTGAAAGTTATTGCAACCGATGGAATGGCACCGGACGGCGTTGAAATATTTGAGAAAGCTGATGGAATTGAGCTCGAAGTCAGAAAAGGAGTCGATGCGGACGAACTGTTAAAAATAATTCCCGAATATGACGGAATAATTATCCGCAGCGCGACAAAAGTTACTGAAGAAGTTCTTAGCGTCGGGAAAAAATTGAAGGCTGTCGGCAGAGCCGGAGTTGGTGTTGACAATGTTGATATTAAAGCGGCAAGCCGGCGCGGAATCGTTGTTATGAACACTCCGCAGGCGAATACTATTTCTACGGCTGAACACACAATCGCGATGATTTTTTCACTTGCGCGCAGAATTCCCGAAGCTGATGCTTATATGAAAAAAGGCGAGTGGGCAAAGAAAAAACTGAAAGGTGTTGAACTTTACGGGAAAACACTCGGAGTTATCGGTTACGGAAGAATCGGGCGTTGGGTAGCAAAAGTGTGTCAATCGGTTGGAATGAAAATTGTGGCTTTCGATCCGATGGTTTCTGATGATAAAATCAGAGAAACTGATGCCACTCCCGCAACGGTTGAAGAACTGTTTAAAGTAAGTGATTTTATTACTGTTCATACTCCGGTAAATAATGAAACACGAAATATGATCAATAAAGATACTATCGCGACGATGAAAGACGGTGTCAGATTGGTGAACTGCGCCCGCGGCGGAATCATTAATGAAGATGACCTGTGTGCCGCGGTTGAGAGCGGGAAAGTTGCCGGCGCCGCGCTGGATGTTTTTCCAAAAGAACCGAATCAGAACAAGAAGCTGGAAAATTACCCGCAAATTATTCTAACCCCGCATATCGCCGCTTCAACAGGAGAAGCGCAATCGAAAGTTGGAGTTGAAGTTGCAGAAGAAATGGTGGATTATCTTGTGAACGGAGCGATTTCAAACGCTATTAACGCGACCGCGATGGGCGAAGAAGAAAGGAAACAAATTCTTCCTTTTGTTGAATTTGGTTCACAGCTTGGAAGTATCCTTGCACAGGTTGCTTGCGGAGATGTAAAATCTCTCAGAATAGTTTGCGAAGGAACGTTAAATAATGTTGACATTACTCCTATTACAAGAGCAATTATTTCAGGCGTTTTGTCATATAATGTTGAAGGCGTGAATCAGGTTAATGCCGAACTTATGGCTGAAGAACAGGGCTTGAAGATTGAGAAGATCAAATCAAGCACTGTAAAAGGATATACAAATTTCATCCGAGTGGAAGCTGTAAACGAAAAAGGTGAAATGAATTCCGTTGGCGGAACAGTTTTCGGCGGAAAAAATCAGCATCCGAGAATTGTTAGAATTAACGATTTTCATGTTGATGTCATTCCTGAAGGATTTCTGCTTATTCTTGTTCATAAAGACGCACCGGGAATTATCGGGAAAGTGGGAACTATTCTCGGAGACGCGGATATAAATATTTGCAGAATGACTTGTGACAGCCTAACCGCCGGAGAAGTTAATGTTGGCGCCTTTGGAGTTAATAAAGCAATTAACGAAGATGTTCTCGGGAAAATTAAGAATACCGAAGGTGTTATGCAGGCACATTGCGTTTCTTTATAAAATTATTTTATGAGTATCGATATTATAGATTTCGATAAACCTGTTCCAAAACATATTGCCGTTATTATGGATGGAAACGGCAGATGGGCAAAAAAACAGGGGCTGGTCGCTAGATTGAAAGGGCATGAAGCCGGTGCGGAAACTATTCGCGCTGTCCTTCGTGCCTGTGATGAAGCCGGTGTGCGATACCTTACTCTTTACGCTTTTTCCACGGAAAACTGGAAACGGTCGAAAAGTGAAGTGGCGGGTTTGATGGAACTCTTACGCCGCTTCCTCATAAAAAATACCGATGAATTGATAGAAAAAGGGATTCGTCTCCGCGCTATTGGTCAGATTGACAGACTGCCCGACCAAACACGGAAAGAGCTTAAGCGTTCAATCGAAAAATCGAAAAATGAAACAAAACTTGATTTGATTCTTGCATTGAGTTACGGAGGACGAACAGAAATTGTTGATTGCATTCGACAAATTTCGTCGATTGTAAAATCCGGAGAATTAGACCCTGAAGACATTTCTGAAGAAACGGTTAAACAGAATCTTTACGCGCCGGATGTTCCTGACCCTGAACTCCTGATTCGGACGAGCGGCGAGATGCGGATAAGTAATTTTCTATTGTGGCAAATCTCTTATTCTGAAATCTATGTAACTGAAACACTGTGGCCGGATTTCAGAGAGAATGACTTTTACGAGGCAATAGCCGATTATCAGAAACGCTCAAGAAGATTCGGCGGAAGATTAACGAATAACAAATAA
>JAOZSF010000054.1:0-5574 GCA_029939815.1 bacterium | reverse complement strand
ACAAATAACGATTAACGAAGAACTTTTTTATGCTTAAATACCGATTAATGAGCGCAAGCGTTCTTATCACTTCTCTCGTGTTGATTGTAATGTTTTCACGCGGGTGGTCGAATATATTTCTTCCGACAACGATTTCTTTTATTGCTTCAATAGGGCTTCTTGAGTTTTATTATTTTATGGAACAAAAAGGATATCAGCCCCTCCGCAAGTGGGGAGTTTGTTTTTCCATAATATACATTTTCACAATATACTTTGTTTCGCTGAAAACTAAACTGCAAGTGGAAGATTTAGCGTTAATGCCGATTTTTCTCGCAATTTTAACCGCTACAATAATTATTGTTGCAAGACAAAAAATAGATACCGCGCTTTCTACAATCGCGTCATCACTCGCCGGTTTTATTTACGTAACCTGGCTGCTCGCATTTATAATGAGAATTATTTTGTGGCGCGGCGCTGATTTTATGGACGGAAGATTTTTCTTTTTGTTCTTTGTTGTTGTAGTCAAAAGTACGGACATCGGCGCTTATTTTTATGGCACGTGGTTCGGAAAACATAAACTTGTTCCGAAAATCAGTCCAAAAAAAACGGTCGAAGGTTTCATTGGCGGAGTAATTTTCGCTTCGACACTCGGCGCGATTCTTGCCTCAACACTTCCGTCTGTTCACCCGATGTTTATTAAATTAAGTGAAACGCTGTTTAAAAGTGACAGTACGATTCTCGTTGCCGCTTTGGGATTGTTGATTGGCGGTTCATTGAGTATACTCGGGCAGTTCGGCGATTTGGCGGAATCAATTTGGAAGCGAGATGCTAAAGTAAAAGATTCGGGAGGTTATATTCCCGGAATGGGCGGGGTGCTTGATGTAATTGACAGTTTACTTTTTCCCGCGCCTGCGATGTATTTATTTATGAAAGTGCTTGAGAATGTGAATTGACAAAACAAGGTACGTATGATATAATATAAACGTACGTGAATTGTTTAAACATTCTTTTGAGGAAAATTATGATTGTAAATGCTACAAAATTTAGGAGTAATTTATATAAGTTACTTGATGATGTCATAGAAACAGGACATTCGCTTAAGATCAAAAAAAATAATAAAATATTAGAAGTTTCTCTTAAGCAAAAGCCCAGAAAACTTGATCGGCTGACCAAACACGATTGTTTGAATTGCCCTCCTGAATCTATAATTCATATAGATTGGATAAAGGAATGGAAAAATGATTTACCTTGATACTCATATAGTTGTTTGGCTTTACAATTGTGAGATTTCACGTTTCTCTAAAAAAACATTAGAAGTAATAGAAAAGAATGATCTTTTTATTTGTCCGGCTACGGTACTTGAGCTTCAATATTTACGTGAAATAAATAGAATAAAAACTGACGCATTACTTATTATTAATTCATTGAAAGCATCAATTGGTCTTCAAATATCAAATGTTTCATTTGAAGATGTTGTTAATGTTTCTTTATTACAAACGTGGACCAGAGACCCGTTTGACAGAATGATAGTTGGTGCAGCATCAGTTGGCAATGATATATTAATAACAAAAGACTCACAAATATTAAAAAATTATCATAATGCTTACTGGAAATAATAATAAATGTGTTCTCGGCGCCCATTATTATGTTCCCGGATTTTCCGAAAAGGAAAACTGGAAAACTGATTTTGCGCGTATGACCGAAACAGGTATCTCCTGCGTTCATGCCATTGCGGCGTGGAGCTGGATACATACGGCCCCGGATAAATTTGACTTTACCGAATTGAAAGAATTTATCGATAAAGCAGGTGAAGCGGGACTTGAAGTCCAACTTGGAATGATACTTGAAAGCGCGCCTGAATGGGTGTCAGCGGAGCATCAGGACTGGCTTTATGTCAATCAAAAAAATCAGCCGCTTCATCCTTATGCGAAAACGCGTTATCAATATGGCGGCTGGCCTGGCGTTTGTTTTGATAATGAAGCAGCCAAAGAATTAGCCTCAAAATTTATAAGAAAATTCGGTGAATTTGCCGAGTCGCAAAATACTGTTTCTGCTGTTGAAGTCTGGTCGGGAATATCTTTTCCTCCGGCGTTCCACGCTCCGATAAATAAAGAAAGATTTTGTTATTGCCGTGCAACGAGCGCTGCTTTTATTGAATGGCTGAAAGATAAATATAATCAGGATATTCAAAACCTTAATTCAGCATGGAAAAGAAAATTTACCGATTGGAATCAACTAAAACCACCGCGCTTCTTTGGCACTTTTCCTAACGAACTTGATTGGTGCAGATTTCTTTATTGGCGGCAGAAATCAATGCTGAAATGGCGAATACAAAATTTACGAGGTGCAGGTTTTAGAGGGAAACTTACCGCTCACATCGGGCTCGATGATGCTCTGCAGCCGCAACTCGCCTGCGATGATCATGCATGCGCAGCGATGGTTGATGAATGGGGATTTACTAACGCGCAGGTTGTTGAAGGAAAAAAAAGCGCGTATCTGCTGTTCTTTGGTTCCGATTTCGCAAGAAGCGCGGCAAGAGGGAAACCGTATGGACTGAGTCAACTGCGTATCGGCCCCTTTGCAAGTCGAACAATGCAAAAAGAATCAGGTCATTCAGCGGGATTTGTTCAGTTGAATAATTGGGCGGCTTTAGCCGGAAATGTAAAAACGATTTGTTACCGCTCGTGGCGGCCGCAAACTTCAGGTCACGAAGCAGAAGGTTATGGATTAACAACTCTTACCGGTGAATTAAATGAGCGAACAGATGCTGTTGCACGGTTATCTAAGTTAATAAAAGAACATCCTCATATTGGCTCTTTCACTTTGCCTAAGGCGGATGTTGCGATACTTATATTACCTGAATCAGCAAATTTCAATTATGTAACTGAAAACGGTTCCGCGGAATTTTATAAAAATGCCGTTAAAGGAGCTTATAAAGCTTTTTTTGATAGAAATATTCTCGTGGATTTCGTGAGAATAGATCAACTGGAAGGTCAAAAAGTTGTATATATGCCGTGGCCGCTTTTACTGAGTGGAAATGATATTGAAATTCTTGCTGATTACGTGAAATCAGGCGGCGTGCTCGTATCGGAAGCATGCCCCGGCAAATTTAGTTTTTCCGGTTTTAGAAATGCAAGTATTCCGCCCGGGATTTTAAAGGAAATGTTTGGATGCATTGAAAATGATGTAGCTGAAATGATTACTGACACAAAGACAGCACCCGTTATTTCTGGCAGAAATAAACATTATCCGTGCGCGAATATGCAGTCATTTCTTCAGCCGACAACCGGAACTCCAATAGGAAATTATTTGACAAGCGAAGTCGCTGTTGTTGATAATAATTTTGGTGCCGGAAAAACGCGGCTCATAGGAACAAACCCTTCAATAGGATATCTCGATACAGATGATTCTCGTGCCGCGGATCTGATTTGCGCATCCCTGCCTTACGCGGGTATAAAACCGAAAATTAAAACTAACGCAAGCGCAGTTCATTGCAGATGGCTGGAAGGTGATGAAAGTGATTTGTTCATTATGGTTAATTTGACAAATGTTCCGGCGATGGCGAAGGTGGAAACGGAATGGGATAAAGAACTTTATTCTCATGCTGTTAACTGGTCAACCGGTGAAGAAACAAAAATAAAGAAGCTTTCTCAGGAATTTACTGTTTCAAGTAATGAGATGCTTACGCTTGAATTTATAAAGAAATGAAATTATTAATTTTAATAACTGCTGTTTTGGCTGATTTTATTATTCTTGCCGGTTCATTGCCTGTCTTGAGAATAATCATGATTCGAAGTCCGCTTTTTGACGCGGCAGCATCTCAATGGGCATCGCAAAGATATTGGCAGGCTGGTCTCTTTGCTGCGGTAACTTATTTTTTGCTTGCACTGACAAGCGGCTTTTACAGCAGCAAAAAAATGATAAAATGCGCGAAAGTTCCGGCAGTAAATTTCGCGATCTTTTCATTCCTTTTCTTTCTCGGATTGCTTGCTTGCTGGCGGTATGGTGTTATTATGGATGGAATGGCATTTATGTCAAAAAGAGCTTTGCTTTTTGCAATGGTAATTTCTTACTTTGCAACTACTTTAATTCATTATTTAATCGCTTTCTATTTTAATAAGGAGAAATCATGATCATTGTAACAGGTGGCGCGGGCTTTATAGGCAGTTGTTTCGTCTGGAAGTTGAACCGGATGGGAATAGATGATATTTTAATTGTTGATCATCTTCGCGAAGGAGATAAGTGGAAAAATCTTGTCGGCAAAAAGTTTGAAGATTATATCGATAAAACTGATTTCCTGGATTTAATTACAAATGATTTGTTCGATATGAGCAGAGTGGACTCCATCGTCCATATCGGTGCATGCAGCTCCACAACTGAAACAGATGCTGATTATTTAATGGAAAATAATTATCAGTACACAAGAGTTCTTGCTCAGGTATGTCTTGAAAATGATATAAATTTCTTTTACGCAAGCAGTGCCGCGACTTATGGCGACGGAGAGCTCGGCTTTTCAGATGAAGATGAAAAAACTCCGGAATACCGTCCGTTAAATATGTATGGTTATTCAAAACATCTTTTCGATTTGTGGGTGCTGAAAAATAATTTGCAGCATAAGCTAACGGGTTTTAAATTTTTTAATGTTTTCGGTCCTAATGAATACCATAAAGCAGGTATGCGAAGCTTAGTTCATAAAGCTTTTCCCAACGCGCGGGACAAGCATGAAATCGGTCTTTTTAAATCTTATCATCCTGATTACTCGGACGGGGGACAGACACGTGATTTCGTTTATGTTAAAGATGTATTAAATGTCATGGGATATTTTCTTGAACATCCTGATATTGGCGGAATTTATAATATAGGAACCGGAAAAGCTCAGTCATGGAATGACCTTGCAAACGCTATGTTCAAAGCGCTTGATGTAAAAGGCAAAATTAATTATGTTGATATGCCTGAACAATTAAAAGGCAAATATCAATACTTCACGGAAGCTGATTTGACAAAATTAAGGCGCGCGGGCTGTGACTACGAGTTCATGTCTCTGGAAGACAGCATAGCTGATTATATTCAAAATCATCTGATGAAAAGCAATCCGTATTTATAAAAAATGATTAAAAAAGCTGAAAAAGTAAATGAATTTCTTAAAAAAACTTATCCGAAAATTCATTGCGCTTTGGATTTCTCTAATCCGCTTGAACTGCTTGTGGCTACAATCCTTTCAGCCCAATGTACAGATGAGCGTGTGAACAAAGTAACGCCTTTGCTTTTTGAGAAATATAAAACGGCGACAGATTACGCGAACGCGGATATAGAAGAATTTATGGATGAAATTCATTCAACAGGATTTTACAGAAACAAATCCAAAAATATTATCGCGACCGCAAAAAAAATAGCGGAAGAATTTAATGGCATTGTTCCCGATGAAATGGAAAAATTAGTTTCCCTGCCGGGTGTGGCAAGAAAAACAGCTAATATTATTCTCGGCACCGCTTACGGTAAAAATGAAGGTATCGCGGTCGATACACACGTTAAAAGATTGAGCGGTAAAATTGGTTTGACTAAAGAAACGGATCCTGTCAAAATAGAAAAAGATTT
>JAOZSF010000053.1 GCA_029939815.1 bacterium | reverse complement strand
TTTAATCTTTTGCTTACGATTTCCGGACCTACCATTGCGATAAACCATCCGGCTCTCGGCCCTCTGTTTTTATCAATCATAGCTTTGTAGAATGCCTGGCAGACTTTTCCCATTCCCATTTCATTTTCTTTTGAAATATTATAAATATTCTGATGAATTTCATCACCGTCCGCGTCCGGATTTTTGTCAAGCCATTCCGCCACAAGTCCGAGAATTTTTTTCTGTTCATCGGAGATTTCATTAATACTTTCCGGCAGGGAATCTGTAACGTGAAATTTATAATCATCGGTAGCGAAACGATTCAGCCATTTTTTCGCGTAAGCGCATCTTTCTTCCAAAGCATCATCACTGCTCCAGGAGTAACCGGTTCTTTTCAGAATTTGTTTAACCTTTTCAATGTCTTCCTGTGCAATTTGAAAAACGTTTATTAAATGATTAAACGGAATTCCAATAGGCTTAAATCCGCCGGACTGTGAAAGTTCCACCGAACGGGCATCGCGCTGTTTTTTTGTTTCATCGTCAACTTCGTCAACAAGATTAAGAAGCTGTTTTACAAGATCAAGTCCAAGACTCGCTTTAGGCGCCGGGCGCGTAATAAAATATCTTAATACATCCGGCGGAACAACATCAAGCACTTCTTCAATCGCGACAACATTCCCCTTGCTTGACGACATATCGCCGAGTCCTTTAAGTCGAATCCATTCGTAGAGAATCGGGAAAGGTTCTTTTTTGCCGAAAATTTCTTTAACGATCTCTTTTCCTGTATCGTAAGACCCGCCTTTCCCGCCGTGGTCTTTCCCAAACGGTTCAATGTCAACACCAAGTGCAGCCCATCTTGCGGGCCAATCGACCCTCCAGGTCAATTTGCCGTTTCCAACAATAGGAACAGTTGCTTCATTCCCGCATTTTTTGCATTTATAAGAAATTTCTTTTGTTTCTTCGTTCCAGTTCGTAAGCACGGCAGCTTTCATTGAGCCGCAATTTCTACAGTGAGGAACGAATGGCGACCAGTCATCTGTAATTTCTTTACCGGTAATACGGTTAAGTATTTCGGCAATTTTATCACGGTCTTTCAGAGCCGCAATCATCTGCTCAAGTAAAACTCCTTTGCCGTATAATTCACTTGCACGAATGATTTCCGCGTCAATTTTTAATTTTCTCAATGCTTCAATAAAAGGCCGCAGAAAATATTCCGAGTATGTTAAGCCTTCTTCACCGCTTGGTGCAGGAATTTCTGAGATTGGTGCTCCCACATATTTCTCAAAGATTTCCGCGTCAAGAAAAGGATAAACTTTTCTCAAAGGTTCATAATCATCCGCGATAAAAACAAATTTTGTTTCGATACCACGTTCCTTAAGCACACGGTTAATAATGTCGGCGGTAACCACTTCGCGCGCGTTGCCGACGTGAATTCTCCCTGAAGGGCTGATACCTGAAGCTATTAAGAAAGGACCATTTCCCCTTTCCGCGATTAATTGATCCACAATTTTATCTGCCCAGTGAGTGATTTGTTTTTGTTGTTCGTTCATTAAACAGTTAGTAGTTATTTGTTAATAGTTATTAGTTATTTGTCGAAGATCCGCCGAAGGAGAATTAATAGTTATTCGAACCATTTACCTGACCATTTAAATTTTCCTTTTTTTCCGTCATTAACCGATTCCAGGAAAATATTTGTGCCATCGCCATAAAATCCTAAATCCAATCTAAGGTAGTTATTAGAATTTAGGGTAACAAAGTTCAGGAGATTGGTTTTAATTAAAGATTTATTTTTCCATTTAAAGTTTATTATAGTAAAATCTTTTTGCGCTTTACCATTAACTTTTAAAATAAATTTGTAATCATCGGTTATCTCCTTATATTTAGCCACATATTTCCCTGAACGTTTCCAGACGTTCGATATAGGCAAGTTAATATTTCCAAATATAAATGTTCCTATGCCACCGGTTGTATTTGTAAGAGAGTCAACGTCACCGTAGGTGATATCACTTGTTTTGGCAACAATATTTTTTTCAGTTACAATAACTTTTCGCACTCTAAAACTCGTTTCTCTTCTGAAGAGAGTTAAACGCGCGGAAGTGTTGAAATTGTTGCTTGTCGCAACATTAATTTTTATATCATTTTTCCCAACTTTAAGTTTCGCGTCAAAATACCAGTTCTCTATTCCTGTAACGCCGCCTTTCGTTGTTTTACCTGAAGAGTCGACTTTGTAGGTAATACCTGTAACGGCAGAATTCCGTAAACAAATCCCTGAAATCCGAACGTCATCAGAGTTGACAGTTGTTGTAACATTCTCCGGAAAAGATGTGATGGAAAGCATTGGATATTTATCAAATCTTCCCGAATGAAAATCAAGATGATATGGAATTCTGCTGTTCCAATAAGTCCAGTTATGCTCTCCGGGCGGCAGGAAGAAGAAGAAATTTGTTTCTAATTTTCTGCCTGCGGAGATTAATTTATCTCTCATTTCTTCATTTTTCTTTTTCAAGCTGTATTTTAGGCCCATCCATTCAAATGTATCTTCCGCGCCGCAGTCCATATATATCTGAAAACTTTTTGGAGCGATATTTTGCGCCAGTGTGTTTGGTGAATCAATAGTAATTCCATCGAGAATTTCCGCGTCTTCCGGTTCGATAAAAGCGCCGCTCATTGATGAAACTGATTTATAGTCTTTAATGTAAACGGCATCACTCTGGCCTGAGATATGGAACGCGCCGTATCCGCCCATGCTCAATCCGCCTATCCCGCGAATTTTTGATGCTCTGAAATTCTGCTCAATAAAAGTCGGCAGGTCGGTTCTGAAATATTTTACTTTGTTCGCGCTTTGATACCATGAGTTGCCGCCACTACTTGGAAGAACAACGATAAAATTGCGATTGGACTGTTCCATCTGTGCAGCCAGGACAGAGTTGTTTTGCCACACGCTGTAATCCTGGTTTCTTCCATGAAGGAGGTATAAAACGGGGAATCGCATAGCTTCATTTGTATAATTATTTGGCAAAATCATATCGAAAGGAGCCTGATAGATGACATTTGTCCATTCAGCCGCCTGTAAAGTTCCTGGAATACTAATTAAGATAAATAGTATAATTCCGCTAATAAATTTATATTTTTTTTGTTTTTTCATTTTTTTAATTTTTTTAATTTATTTGAATTATTATAATTTATAATTATGATACCATTAAAAATAATTCATGTCAAGATATTCTTATTCTTTTCGCAAATCTTTCTGTAAGAGTCAATCCCAAAATTGAAGTTACTGCCACGAGTATAATAATAGTATCAAAAACAGATTCGCTGATTAAACTAACACCATCAGCATTTTTAGTTTCAAAAGCAACAAGCGCGGCGGCAAGTGTCGCTGCGACCTGCGGCACCGAAAGTGACCACATGGTAAGCATTTCCGTTTTTTTGTAACGTAAAATTTTTGACGCAATAAAAGAAGCGAGGAATTTAGTGGAAATTAAACCACCGACAATGAATATCACAAACCAAAGATTGCTGCCTCTTAATTTCAAAAAAGACATCGGCTTAATTAACGCACCAACTGCAATAAAAAACGCCGGTATAAAAAGCGTGTTGCCAAGCGTTTCAAGTTTTGCTTTTGTTTTGCTTCCACGGATAATTTCGCCAACAGCCAGCCCGCCGATGAAAGCACCAACGATACCTTCGAGATGAATCATTTCCGCGCCGACAGCAGCCACAACCATAATCACAAGTATAAGAATTGTTTTGCTGTCCTCATTATTATGCATCCGCGGAATAAAAAACTTCGCAACTTTCCTTGCGACAAATAAAAGAGCCGGTAAATAAATTAAAGCGCCAATTAATCTCACGGCAAGAATTTTTGGTGCGAAACCGACAGTATGAAGTGAAACACACGCTGTTAAAACTATTAATGCGGCAATGTCTGTAAAAATAGTCGCACCGACAGTTACATTTACAGCTTCAATATTTACAATTCCGTAGCGGATTAAAATAGGCATTGCAAGCAAAGTATGTGAAGCAAGAAGCGAACCGATCAGCAGCGATGTATTAAAAGAATATCCAAAAGAAAGACCTATGATCATACCTGCACCGAGCGGCAGCAGAAAAGTTGCCATCCCGAAAATGAGTGATTTATATTTATTGAGAACAAAGTCCTCATAATCTATTTCCAGTCCGGCAAAAAACATAACCATTAGCTTTCCAACATCAGAAAACAACTGACCATGACCATTATTCAGGTTTAATCCGTTTGGTCCCAACAGCAGCCCGCAAAGCAACAAACCTACTAAACCCGGCAAGTGTATTTTCTCGAAAAGTTTTGGGATAACGAGAATGAAGAACATCACTATTGCAAAAACCAATAATGGGTCCAATGGTAAATAAGATTCTAAGGAATTCATTTAATTTAGTTCTTTGATTTTATTCAGAACAATTTTTAAGGATTCTGTTTTTTCAATCGACAAAAAAAGTCGACTGTGATCAACATTTTTTGTCGATTGAGCCCTGCTAAAGTTTTTTATTTTTCAAAAGTTGATTTTGTATCCAGAAACTCTGTAATTTATCATCAGTTTTTGTCATCCATTCCCAAAGTCTTTTTCTCATCTTCGACAGAATTTCTTTTCCGGAATCATCCTGCGAAAGATTATTTAATTCGAATTTGTCGTTTTCCAAATCATAAAGTTCGTCAATAGAAGTTGGATTCCAAACATATTTCCACTTTTCATTTCTGAGCATTCTTTGACTGTACTGCCCGAATTGATTTCCGTTATAGCAGCAAAAAATATCATCTCTTATTGGTGTATTATCACCTGAAATAACCGGTTTCAAACTTTTTCCGCTGAATGTTTCCGGAATTTCAGCATTCATGACATCGCAGAAAGTTGCCGCAAGGTCAACAGCATTGGAAACAAACCCGGAATGTTTTGTGCCGGCTTTTATTCCGTTGGGCCAGCGCATAATTAACGGTACGTGAACGACGTCATCATACATTACAAAATGTTTATCCATCATTCTATGACCGCCACACATATCGCCATGATCGGCGGTATAAATTATAAGAACATCGTCTGCAACGCCCAGTGATTCGAGTTCATCTAAAATTCTTCCGACTTGTGCATCGAGCAGAGAAATATCACCGAGATATCTTCCAACGATTGGCGCCCAGTTTTCCCAAGTCCAATCATCGACTTCCCAAGTTTTGAGCTGCTGTCGCTGGATATAAGGTTTATTTTCCAGAGAGTCGGAAAAACTTCCCCACGGTTTAATTTTTTCCGGAGGATACATTGAATTGTACGGTTCAGGAACAATATTGGGTAAATGCGGTTCAAGCGTATCCAAATTCATATAAAATGGTTTACCTTTTTTCACGCGGAAACGTAATTTTTCGATAAGACGGTCTGTCGACCAGTGTAAGCGAGATTGCTCAGGAGTAATGTAAGGGTCAGCGTTTCCTATAAATCCATTTTCTATCGGTAAAGGTTTTACGCCGATTTTTTTTCTGTAATTATGATATTCCCCATCAGAAAGAAATGTGTCAAAACCAAAATCAGTTGGTTTTAATTCAGGGTGAACATGCCATCTTCCAACAAAATCAAGAGAAACATTTTCTTTTTTTAATGCTTTTGGAAAATTCGACTTATCGGGTGAAAGAAATTTCGGCGACTCACAATCGAAATTCGCTAACGTTCCGTGCTGCTGCGTCCATTGACCGCTAAGCTGTGATGTCCGTGTCGGCACACACATCGGGCTTGTGCAAAAAGCATTTTCGAAAGATAAACCTTCTTTTGCTAACCGGTCAAGATTTGGTGTTTTTACTAACGGATGACCGGTATGACCCATACAATCGTAACGATGCTGGTCTGATTGAATTAAAATTATACCGAGAGGAGAAGACACTTTTCGAATTATGGATTATGAATTATGAATTATTTACACAACAAAACGATAATGAATAAGCAAAGAAAACTTATATTGTCCTTATTATTTTTTAGACAATTCCGCCTGTAAGCTGCTTTCCCCGGCCTGGTGTCAATCTGATTCGACGCGGAAAATGGTTGTTTTTGCTTTGACAAATTTAAAATTATTTATTGTTTTCACCGCTGCTCTGAGATCCTTTTCAAGTGCAAGATGAGTCATAAAGGTGGCATGAACATCTTTTGTTTCCGAATGCGGTTCGTGTTGAATAACAGAACTCAAGCTGATATTTCTATCGCCAAGAGCTTTTGCGATTTTTGCGATAACTCCCGGTTTATCTTCAACTTTAAAACGTAAATAATATCTTGTTTTTATATCATCAATTTTTTTGAAAGGCAGTTCTTTGTCCATAAAAGTGAGTGCAGATAATCGACCGGCAGAACCGGAAGCGATATTTCTTGCAATATCAACTATATCCGCGATAACCGCGCTTGACGTTGCTCCCATTCCGGCGCCAAGACCTGTAAGAATAGCGGTGCCGATAGGTTCACCATCGATTTCAATCGCGTTAAACGCGTCTTTAACATTTCCGAGCATAGTAGTTTTAGGAATAAAAGTAGGATTTACGCGAACGGAAATTTCTTTATTTTCAATTTTTGCGATACCGAGAAGTTTTATCACATAACCCATTTCATCGGCGCATTTAATGTCCAAATCCGTTACTTTTTCAATTCCTTCAACATAAATTTTATTTTGCGGAATCCATTGCCCGAATGCGAGGGAAGCAAGAATTCCGATTTTGTGCTGCGCGTCAAATCCGCCGATATCAAGTGTAGGGTCCGCTTCCGCGTAACCATTAATTGTCGCTTCTTTCAGTGCTTCATCAAAAGTGAGTCCTTCATCGGTCATTTTGGTGAGCATATAATTGCATGTGCCGTTTAAAATTCCCCAAACCGCATCGATTTTGTTCCCAACAAAAGCTTCCCGCAAAGTTTTAATGATAGGAATTCCGCCGCCAACACTTGCTTCATAATATAAATCCACCCCGTTTTTCATTGCTGTTTTATGCAATTCCAGACCGTATTTTGCGAGCAGAGCTTTATTTGCCGTAACAACATTTTTGCCATTTCTCATTGCTTTTAAAACAACTTGTTTGGCAAAAGTTGTACCGCCGACCAGTTCAACAATAATATCGATTTCAGGATCGTTTAGAACGGCATCTGAATCTTTAGTCATAACTCCTGCAGGAATTTTAACGGGACGTTTTTTTCGCGGAAACAAATCTGCCACGCGGATAAGTTGAATAGGAAACCCTGAATGGCGTTGTAAATACTTTTTATTTTCCAGCAGGCATTTTACCACTCCTGTTCCAATTGTACCGCAACCTATCACCCCAATTTTTACACCGTTCGATTTCATATTTTATATTACTCCTTAAAATTAATCTTCAGTATTTAAGATATCGTAATCATCTTCATTTTCCGGTGATGGAAGCCAGGGAGATTCCCAAGGCATCATAGGAGCATCCATAGTGTCATAAACAGTATTTCCGGGGCTCAAATAGCCAATGGTAATAAGGTCTATCGCGCCGCCAACTGTGCGGATGAAAGTCATTCCTGCTCCTTCAAGCGCGCCCGGAATAATTCCTATAACCGGATAATCAACGGAATAATAAACCATACCGCGTGGAGCTTCAATCCACCCTGCCAAAAGATTAGCAAAGCCGCGATTGATTCCATCGAGTAAACTATAGCTTTTATTTTCTTTAATCTGTGTTTTTTCACTTTCTGCATTTACCTGTATTGCGGCAATTAAAGCGATAATCAGCACTGCCGTGATATAACTACGGATTTTTTTCATAATATTTTGTATTTAAAGATAAGGGTTAAAAATATTGTATAAAAGTATAACGAAACATTTATTGTTTGTCAATTGATTTTTTTTATCAATTAGGTTATAATAAATGCAAAGTTTGATAATCTTTATTTTAACATATAAACCATTTTGGAGCAAAAATGAAAAAACAGCACAATCGGGAAAAAGGGTTTACTCTTATTGAGTTGCTCGTAGTTATCTCAATTATTGGCGTTCTTGCAGGACTTAGTTTAACAGCTATTGGTCCTATTATGTCAACATTCAAAAAATTCCAGTCGAAAATGAAACTTGTTGATTTACATAAAATCTTTATGATCTATCAGCAGGATTATAATTCTTATCCGACAACAATGTCAGCTAAAGATAAATATGAAAAAAGCGCCGGCGTTCGCGGTTTATATCCACTTTATTCCTGCGGCCTCTTAAAACCGAGTGAATTAAACAAACTTTTACATCCTCCGGGAGCGGCTTTAATTGATTTTAGTAATGACCCTGATATTGATGAATTTGATAAATACCATATTGGTTACGCTTATAATTCAACTGCTATTCCTAATGATGATGATAATCCACCTATTTTAGCAGAACAGGGCGTCAGCAGCGGAGTTTTAAATCCTAATACTAAAGATAAAGGAACAAAACCTATTAGAAAAAACGGCGTTATGGTTCTTTTTGCAAACGGTACTGTGGAAGATATCCCTGCTGATCGCAGAGGTAAACTCAGCACAAAGAAAATCAGTTCTGATATGTGGGGCAAACTTATAGATTAAGTTTTTCACTTTATTAGTCTGAAATTATTGAAGGGGCGGTTTTTCCGCCCCTTTTTTATGGAGTGCAGGGATAAAGGACTTTTGCTCCGGCGAAAGTTTATTCACTGCGCTGCTGCTTCAGCAGTAGATTTTTTAATTTCCTTTGAAATTTTCGAATGTCCCTGTTTTCCCATTGACAGCATATTGCCGGTTTGATTATAATAATTGTAATCTAAATCGGAGAGTTAATATGAAAAAACCGCATCATAATGAAAAAGGGATGACTCTTATTGAGTTGCTCGTAGTTATCTCAATTATCGGTATTCTTGTTTGGCTCAGTTTAACAGCCATTGGTCCTATTATATCTTCGCATAAGGGAATTGGAAGAAGAAGAATGCACCTCGTTGATTTACATAAAATACTTATGATATATCAACAGGATTACGGTTGTTACCCATCAGTACAGCCTCCTGAAACAAGATATGAAAAGAGCGGAGGAGTTAGAGATTTATATCCACTTTATACTTCCGGCCTTTTAAAGCCAAGTGAATTAAACAAACTTTTACATCATTCTAAAGCAAAGCTGCTTGATTTCAGTGAAAATCCAACGATTGATGAATTTGATAAATATCATTGTTGTTATGCTTATAATTCGACCGTGAAAGCAAATTCTCCTCCTGACACGCCTGTTTTTTCGTATCAGGGAGTCAGTGACGGAGTATTAAATTATAAGACTAAAGATAAGGGAACAAAACCGATTTTTAAAGACAAAGTTTTAGTGCTGATGAAAAATGGCTCTGTCATATCAGTTTCCGCAAACAGAAAAGGTATTCTCAACACCAACATAATCAGCGCTGATATGTGGAAAAAGCTTGTGGATTGAATTATTCTGTAGTCCGTAATCCGTAGTCCGT
>JAOZSF010000052.1 GCA_029939815.1 bacterium | reverse complement strand
TTCAGTATTCAGTATTCAGTATTCAGTATTCAGTATTCAGTATTTGCGAAGCACCCGGAGATTTTCGGGCGATGTTCGACCTTTTGACCTTTTGACCTTTGACCTTAAACCTAATATTTATGCGCATTCTCTGTACAGGAATTACTTCCACTCACGCATGGCCCGCTTTTTGCGAACTGGCTAAGCTGAAGCATATCGAACTTTTCGGAATTCGTCCTCCAAAAGCAAAACTTCCTGTCGGTGAAAATATCTTTGATGTTTGTATTACCGATACAAAAAGAATTACCGAAATTGTTGAACAAGTTAAACCTACTCATGTTCTCCACGCAGCCGGTGTATGCGACCTCGATGGCTGCGAAGCCGATCCCGAACGCGCTGAACGAATCAACGTTCAAGGCACAAAATTGTTGAGCGGTTTAACACAGAATGCTTATTTTATGTATTGCAGCGCCGATCTTGTTTTTTCCGGAAAAAATCCGCCGCAGGGCGGTTATGCAGAACATCATGAACCTGACCCCGTAAGCGTTGTCGGCAGAACATTACTTGCTGCTGAAATGGAAGTTCAAAAGCATCCTAAATGGTCAATTGTCAGAATCGGCTTGCCGATGGGACCATCAATTCAAGGAAAAAAAGGCGCGGTGGACTGGATTGAATCAAGATTTAAAAAAGGACGTCCCGTAACTTTATTCTTCGATGAATTCCGCTCAGCAACGCGAACCGATGATATAGGAAAAATGATCTGCGAACTTTTTCTGCACGAAGTTACAGGATATTATCACGTTGCCGGACCAAGCACGGTAAGTCTCTATGACATGGGAAAAACAATTTTGAAATATGACAGTTACGATCATTCACTCCTAACAGGAATTTATATTGAAGAAGAGAAAAACGGTCCGCCGAGAGTTTATGATGTGAGTCTTAACGCAAAAAAAGCGGTTTCCAAACTAGGTTGGAAACCTAAATCCTGGGGTAAATAAATCCACTCGCGACAACAAATCACAATTCTCACAAGCATGGAAAGCGAAAGAAAGTTTAATACACGCCGAACTTTTTGTCTGGTGTGATATCATTTTTCCATTGTGATACTCAAAACACCTTTACCTAAATTACGCCTTTGCTAATTTTAATTTTCGTTACTTTATCCTGTTTCGTTTTATAATCAAAAGTTACAGTTCCGCTACCGTTTATTGCCGTTCCATCCCTCGACACAGCTAAATTAACATTTAAAGATTTAGTTGTCCATCCATCTGTCGTTATATTATCCAAGCCGAGTTGTCCATCAATAAAATCAGCTCCTTTATTCTTTATTATCAGAGTAAAAACACCTTTCTTAAGTTTCATAATTACCAGATGTTTTCCTTCTGAAGATTTATTTAAAAATTTAGCAACGGTTTTGCTCTTATTGACTTTTACGAGATTTACGGCATTCCAATATCCACCACTTGCAACATAATTGAATATTTTTGAAAGAAATAATCCTTCCGAGTCAATAAAAGATAAATCTTCAACCGAGGTATTAACAGTTGCGATAATTGTCGTCTTACTCCATTTGTTTTTAGACCACTTAATTGTACCGATAAATTTTTTTATGGTTAGAAGATTTACTAACTCGGTTAATTGTTGAGGCGACTTAGAATTACCTTGCCCCATGGAAACAGGTTCGGCATAAGTAAATAAACTCAATCCAAACACAAGCATTATCGAAGTTAAAATTGTTTTGATTTTCATGATCACCTCTTTTGTTTATTGTTAATTCCCTTCTTTTTTAACATATATCATAATTCCACATTATTTGCATTTGTAAATTGACTAAATCCATTCTATTGCTTATAATAATTAACATATTAATTAATATAAACCAACTACTCAATATGAAAAATCTGTTCAGTAAAAAAATAGAACCCGATTGGGATAGCTTTATCAACTGTATTAATCGCAAAGGTAATCCAAACCGCGTTCACAACATCGAACTTTTTCTTGACATTGAAATTCAGGACGCAGTTTGTAAAACTTTTAATCTCCTTGATAATCTCAACAACAGCGATCCGTATTTTCACGAAAAAAAACAAATTAAACTTCAAAGATTCCTCGGCTATGATTACGTAACTGCCGGGCTCGAAAACATGGACTTCCTCCTGGCTTTCAGCACCACCGATGACACCGCCGAAAATGCCCACAAAGACGGTCGCTCTTACATCGATGAGTCAAAAGGTCCTATAACAAATTGGGAAGAATTCGAAAAATATCCGTGGCCGGATCCGGAAAAAGCTTCCACCCGTATGCTGGAATGGTACAATAAAAACCTGCCGGACGATATGTGCATCATCGCGGGCGGCTGTTTCGGTCACATCGCTGAACATTTATGCTGGCTGATGGGCTATGAAACTTTATGTTACGCACTCTTTGACAATCGTGACCTTGTCAAAGCTGTTTACGACAAGTTAATGGAAATTTATATTCCCGCAATCAAACTTACACTTCAGTTCGACAGAATTAAAGCCGTTTGGGGCAGCGACGATATGGGCTTTAAAACCGGCACTCTGATTTCTCCGGACGACCTGCGCGAATTCGTTCTCCCTTCACATAAAATCATAGCGGAATTTTCTCATAAGCACGGTAAACCATATCTCCTTCATTCCTGCGGAAATTTAACTGATATTATGGATGAACTCATAAATGATGTCAAAATTGATGCCAAACATTCTTTTGAAGACACTATCGAACAAGTTACCGATGCTAAATCAAATTACGGTGATAAAATATCTCTTCTCGGTGGGATAGATGTTGATTTCCTCTGTAATGCAAACGAAGATGCTATTCGTAAACGCGTTAGAAAAACTTTGGAAATATGTATGCCGGGCGGAGGATATTGCCTTGGAACAGGTAACTCTGTCGCAAATTATATACCGCTTGAAAATTATCTCATAATGCTCGACGAAGGAAGAAACTTTGAACTCGCGTAAGCGCCCCGCGGATGCCGGGGTTGAACTTTGTACGTTGGAGTAGCTCACTTCGACCCGAAGTGAGAACGTTGGACGTTGGATGTTTAAACACTCCCCTCCCGTACCATAATTGAAATTTCATTAAATTTCAATTATACCCGTTGACTGATTATAGCTTATTAAATATAATATCTAATGTAATCTATTTTTTAAAACTTACTTTTATAAATTATCAATAATGACTAAACATATTTTTATAACAGGCGGCGTCGTTTCATCACTCGGAAAAGGAATCACTGCTGCATCAATTGGACTGCTGTTAAAAGAACGCGGATTAAGAATCCGTCACCAAAAACTCGACCCTTATATTAATGTTGATCCTGGAACCATGTCCCCTTTTCAACATGGCGAAGTTTACGTTACGGAAGACGGTGCGGAAACGGATCTTGATTTAGGTCATTATGAACGTTTTACCGGAATCCCGTGCTCCAGAAATTCAAATTATACTACCGGACAGATTTACCACTCGGTCATTTCAAAAGAACGGCATGGCGACTATCTTGGTGCAACAGTTCAGGTTATTCCTCATATCACAAACGAAATCAAAACTGCTGTGGCTTCAGTTACAGGTGATGATGTTGATGTTGCCATTACTGAAATCGGAGGGACGGCAGGTGATATTGAATCATTGCCTTTTCTCGAGGCAATCAGACAATATTACCTCGAAGCCGGAAAAGAAAATGCGTTGTTTATCCATTTAACTCTTGTACCTTATCTTCACGCCGCAGGCGAAATGAAAACAAAACCTTCTCAACAATCCGCAGGCGTTTTGAGAAGTATTGGTATTCAACCGGATATTATGATCTGTAGAACAGAACAACATATGAGTGAAGAACATTTTAGAAAAATCGCTTTATTCTGTAATATTGACCGTAACGCCGTAATTGAAGAAAAAGATATTAAACATTCAATATATGAAGTCCCGGTTGAACTGCAGAAACAAAAACTCGATGACCTAATTCTTAAACTTCTCAATGTAGAAGCTCCGGAAGCATCTTTATCTTCCTGGAAACGAATGATTTCTGATATTAAAAACACCGCTGATGAAGATAAAATCGAAATAGCTCTGGTAGGAAAATATGCCCGCCTTAAAGATGCTTACAAATCAATTTATGAAGCCCTTGACCATGCCGGATTTGCATTTCGTACAAAAATTAATGTTAATAGAATCGAAGCAGAAGAAATTGAGAAAAAAGGCGCAGACCAATTGCTTAAAGGTGTCGCCGGCATCCTTGTTCCAGGCGGTTTCGGTCAACGGGGTACAGAAGGTAAAATTCTCGCTGCAGAATACGCTCGAAAAAATAATATCCCTTTCCTCGGACTTTGTCTCGGAATGCAATGCGCCGTAATCGAATTCGCGAGAAATGTCTGTAAACTTGATGGAGCTACTTCCGAAGAATGGCTCCCTGAAGCTGAACACAAAATTATTGCTCTGATGGCTGATCAGGTCGATATTAAGGATATGGGCGGAACAATGCGCCTTGGCGCTTATCCATGTGTCTTAAAGCCTAAAACCCTCGCAAGACATTTGTATCGTACGGAACAAGTCGATGAACGGCACAGACATCGATATGAATTTAACAACAATTACAGAGAAATTTTTGAGAAAAAAGGAATGGTTTTTTCAGGCCTGTCTCCTGATGAAAGATTGGTTGAGATCGTGGAAATTCCTGGACATCCTTATTATATTGCAACACAAGCTCATCCGGAATTCAAATCTCAGCCCACAAAACCGCATCCTATGTTCAAAGGGTTTATTAAAGCTGCAATTGAAAAAATCGAATCTAACCTTTGACGTTAGACATTTTGTCCGTTAGGTCAGTTTGGTCAGTTTGGTCAGTTTGATCCGTCAGGTAGCAATAGCAAACGCTTTTAAATTAAATTTTCCTTCAATTTATACCTCATAAAAGCAATCGCTGTAAATCCGTCAATGATTGTTTTGTCATCAAGCATTTGAAGTACTTCCTTTTCGGTAAACCATTTTACTTCAACAACTTCATCAGTATCAAACTCATCACATACTTTTTCTAAACCCCGTGCGAGAAAAACGTGAAAATAATGATCACTCCTGCCAATCTGAGGATAAAATTCATAAATTAGCTCAAGCGATTTAGCATCATAACCTGTTTCTTCAACCAATTCCCTTCTCGCGCCAATTAAAAGATCTTCCTCCTGCGGAACATTTCCCGCAGGAATTTCCCAGCTTAGTTGATCAGCCATATAACGATACTGAAGTGTCAGTAAAATTCTGCCATCGTCCCCAACAGGAAGTATTCCCGCCACTTTCATGGGAAACTCAAGTGCGTGAAAATCTATTTTTTTTCCGCTGGGAAGAGTTAGAGTATCAAGATGGTGTCCAATCCATTCAGTATCAACCAAAGTTTTTCTTTTTTCACGTTTCCACATTTTAATTTAATAATTGGGTAATTTAATAATTTTGTAATTTTCAATTCGGCAACGGCATCTGCCAGGCGCTTCCACAATTCCACAATTCCGACTGCATAATTTTCTTTTTTGTATAAAATCCGGTTAAATGCGATTCGGCGGTCGAATCACTTGCGCCGAATTTTCTTACAGGCACAAAATCGGCTAATGCAAGCCATTTCTCCGCGTAAACAACCTCTTTTTCCTGTGGAATATTTTCTAATACTTTTATATCAATGACTTCCGCAAATTCGAGTAAATAATCTATATGCCAATGTTTCTTTTTTTCTTTTCTGCAATGACGTTCAATTCTACTCGTAAGATTTTTCTGGGCCGAACCGGTATAGATGTAATATCCTCTCGGAACGGTCACCTCTTTTCCGGCAATTTTCAGTTCACACGAACTCTTCAAACGAATCAACAAAAAATATAATCCTGAATTCATTATCTTATCAAATAAAAATTACTCATTTGGTCATTTGGTGCCTGACCCCATAACAGTCGATTGACCACTAGGTGCCTGACCCCATAACAACTTTTTTCTTTTATGAAAACCTGACATCCTCAAACGTAATCGCGGGGAAAATACCGCCCTGTGCAATATGCACCTCATTTTCAATCGATGAGACCCTTTTCATAACATCATAAATATTACCGGCTATCATTCCGTCTTTCACCCGACCGACAATTTCCCCATCCTCAATATAAAATCCCGGATTGATTCCAATAGAAAAATCTCCGTTCGGAATATTCCCGCTGTGCGCTCCTAATGCCCCGCCTACTAAAATCCCGCGTTTAATCTTTTTAATCATCTCGTTAAATGAATCTTTCCCGGGAACAATCGTTAAATGCCCAAGTGTTGGAGTTGGAGCCAAAGAAACAGTTTCTCCGCCCCACATTGCATTTTTATATCCGTGTCCCGTTGGTTCAACATCAAGTTTTGCCGCATATTCAAGGTCATTGTAAAAATTCTTAAGAACCCCATTTTCAATAACTGTAAGTTTTTGCGTTGGAACTCCTTCATCGTCAAATCCTCTTGCATAAGGGTATATATCCAAATGCGGATTATCAATAACAGTTAACTTATCGCTAAATATTTGTTCACCTATTTTGTTCTTTATCGGAGATGTTTTTTCATAAATCGATTTAGCATTCGTGCCTGACTCTAATCTCCACAACAAAGAATACAAAACATCAGGTAAAAAAATAACTTGTATAGTTGATGGCTTAATAGAAACTTCTTTAAGCCCTTTTGTATAAAGATCTATCATTTTCATCATCTCAACTTCCGGGAGCAACTGATGGTTTTTAGCCGCAACTTGCGTTGAAACTCCTGCATAACTGCCGGGATACATTATACTTTGAGACGCGAAATAATCTGAATGTTTAAATTCAACATCAAGGCCGTTTGAATTAATAATTTTGGTTTTCAATTCACCAAATCCGGTCATTGAATTTAATTGACCTGATGTTTTATTTTTTACAAAATTATTTGATTTTTTTATTGAAGCAAGAACTTGTTCGCAAGAAAGATTTTTAATTTCCGGATCATAAGTATCAAGTTTTTTAGGAACATAACTCCCCGGAAAGTCAAAATCACCACTAACTTTTCCTTTTAATGATTCAATTGCATTTACTACCAAACCGTCTCTGTCAAGCAGATTTTTTGTGTAACTCGTTCCAATAAATCCATCTTTAATTACTCTTAAACAAAAGCCCGACTGGCTTTGACTCTTGATTTCCGTAACAGAATAATTTTCAAAGTTTATCGTATTATCATTATAAGAAGTATAAAAAACTTCCGCGCTGTCAACTTTTTGCTTTGCAATTTCTAATAATTTCTCCATTATACACCTCCTATTACGGCGTTTTTAATGAGAATATGAGGTCCGCCATGACATGACTTTATATTTACCTGTCCTTTCCCGCAACCTCCGCTTTCACAAAATTCGATGCCGTCTGAAATGGCTGTAATATTTTTTAATGTTGAAAATAAATTCCCCATAATATTTATGTCTTTTACCAACGCGCCAAGTTTCCCGTTTTCTATTTTGTAGGCATATTGTGCTCCGAATGTGAAGTTTTCACCACTGGTCTGACCCCCTTTACTATCCAGAACATAATAACCATTCCCGGCTTCTTTGATAAGTTCTTCAACTTTTTTATTTTTAGGTTTTATGTAAATGCAGCCCATTCTGATTATTGGTTCATATCGCGCGTCCTCAGCAACGCAATGTCCATTTAATTTATCATTAAATGCAGCAGCGGTTTGCATAGAATGAAGCCGCCCTTTAAGAACTCCTTTTTCCATTAATAATACGGGCTTTGCCGGAACGCCTTCATCATCATATTTATAATATCCGATTTGTCCTTTGGTTGTCGGATCATCTATGATATCTAAAATATCTGTTCCGAGTTTAGCGCCAATCTGCATTTTTTCGAGTAATGACGGCGAATTCTCCACTAAATCAGCCTCACTGAAATGCCCAAATGCTTCGTGGACAAAAACTCCGGCTAACGACGGATTTATTACAACATTGTGTTTCCCGCCAACTGCGGGTTCGGCATATAATAACTCACTGACAATTTTAGCTTTTTTAAGAAAAACATCATCCCGGTTTCTTAGTTTTGTAAAACCATCGCTGCCGCCGATCGATACTCTGCCGTCTTGAACAGAACTCCCTTTTTTACAAATAATTCTTCCTGAGATGCCAGTGGTTATTGTTTGCTCGTGAATTTTACTCCCAACAGTATTTACAAAAAACTTATCACGATACACTTCTGAGTACCTCATCGCTGTTGACTGAACATCTTTTTGTTTTAAAACAAGATTGTTGTAATATGCCAGCAATTCGAGCTTTTCATCTATGGAAATCGCGCGCGGATCTTCTTCTAAATCTAAAATAACATCATCAATAGTTTTTCCGGGAACTTCTAATTTCATTTTCTTATCACACGCATCGCCGAGAAGTGCTGCATTTTTCACGGCGAGTTCAAATGCTTTTTCGACTTCCGAAGGTTTTGTCACAGAAACAGTAGCAAAACCGCCTTTTTTAAGGACTCTGATTACATAACCATCCGTCGTATTTGTTCCTATTTTAGAAAGTTCTTTTCCGTTATAAACAATTTCCGTCTTAGTCATCTTTTCGTAGCGAATATCGGCGTATTCAGCATCCACGTTTAAAAGATATCCACTTAGTTTATCAAGCATTATAATTCTCCCTTCTATTTAAAATAATGGGACAACCCCAACATCAAAAGACGTATTCCAATGGCAGCGATGAACAGACACAAAATCTTGGAAAGCACAGTACAGATAATATCTCCCAGAAAATGATATAAAACATCAATGTAGCGAAGTATTAACCACGTTATTCCAAGAACCATAATCACAGAACTTACCGCTGTTAAAAATCCGTATTCTGAAGAAGTCATTAAAACAGTCATCATTGCACCCGGACCCGCAAGAATCGGACATGCAATAGGCATAGCGCCAACATGATGCGGTTTCAGCTGCTTTTTCTCAAGCACGCCGCGTGCGAGTGCGCCGAAAATCAAATGATCAATCGCAATGATTAAAAGCAAGAGCCCCCCTGCCGCCATTAAATCATTCAGCTGGATTTGAAACACATGCGTTAAAATCTGTTTACCGGCAACAATAAAAATAATAAGAATTGTTGCTGCTGACAATACTCCGGTTTTAAAAGCCCTCCTTTTTTCGCTTCCGGTCATATTATTTGTGACCTGTAAAAAAATGGGTATGCTGCCTATAGGATTAACTATAGCAAACAAAATAAGCGCCGATTTAAAAGCTGCCGTCCAGTTCATATAATTGATTGGTTGATTGGTTACCAGAAAAGTTCGCCTGCAAAGTTCAGAATAGAGATAATATTTCTTTTTCGCCTTTTAATTTCGTCTTCTGAGAATTTATACGTTTTCATATTCATTTTTTATATGATGTAGGTTTTGGATCCAACATTTCTACAAGTTTATTTTTTATCGCCCAGGCATGAAAAAAATTCCCTCGCGG
>JAOZSF010000051.1:7393-9485 GCA_029939815.1 bacterium | reverse complement strand
GTGGTAAAAATGCAAAAAATGATAACGTAACCTTTAAAATACTACAATGAAAAAACTTTACTTATTTATATTACTAATAATATCCCTCGCAACCTTTGCTTCCGCTGTTAATCGGGTTGTTACCAGCACGCTTGACGATGGCAGCACAAACTCCTTGCGAGGAGCCATTGAAGCCGGCGTTCCCGGCGATTCTGTCAGCTTTGATTTCCCAAGTTATCCGGTAACTATAACTCTGACCAATGATTCCCGAATTAAGCTTCATGATTATGCTACAATTATCAACGGACGGGATAATCCACGCGATATTATTATTAATGGAAATTTCCCAATGAGAACCAACGGTATTTTTCAAGTGAACAAATGCCTGGATGCACGAATTAGCGGAATTACTATTTCTAATGGTGCCGCAGGCAGGGCGCATAACGATGATGGCGGAGGAGGAATTCTTGTCTATCACAAATCAAATATGTTGGTAAGCAACTGTGTTTTTACCCACTGCGTTGCATTTACTAATTTAAATGAGAGTAGTTATATGAGTGGTGGTGCTGTTATGTTTTCGCGGCCGGACGGCGATTACACTTCTGTTTTTGTCAACACTATTTTTTCCGGCAATATTGCTTCTAACTATGGCGGTGCGGTGGTTATTAAAGGAGAAAACACCTCTTCTCATCATGTAGAATTTTACAACTGCCTTTTTACAAACAATTTTTCCATCAAAGATGGCGGTGCTGTTTATTTGACCACATGTTCTGACGGTCTTTTTTCTAATTGTATTTTTACTGCTAACTCTACCGATAATAACGGCGGTGGAATTGCTATCAGAGACTATCAGCCTGCATGGAAAAAAAATGTAGAGATTACCGATTGTACTTTTGATTCAAATATTGCTGCTATAAATGGTGGCGGTTTATATAATAGAAAAAGTTTTACATTGCTCAATTCTTCTTTCTACGGTAATCAGGCTGAACATGGTGCTGCTGTGTATTCTAAAGCAGCCATTGCCGGCAGTTTCTCTAATAGAATTATCCAATGCACTTTTTCCGATAATAAGGCGACAAAAAATGCTTCCGCAATCGGGATTTATCATGCAAACGATCGGTTGAAAATTTATAACTCTACTATTGTTACCAATCAAGCTACAGGAACAGCATCGGCAATATATAGATATAAAGGAAATCTTTCTTTGTACAGTTCGATTATTAGTTATAATATTGATGACAACGGATATAATGATGTGAACGGCACGTTAGAAGATGTTCAGTTTTGCATCTATCCGGGTGCACCTTCCGGTAGTGGGAATATTGATGCTGCGGCGGATGTTGATCTGGTTCTAACAAACAATGGCGGTCCTACTAAAACGCTTATGATTGTTGAGGACGGTAACTGTATGAACACCGGTTCCAATTTTCTTGGACTTGTGTATGACCAACGCGGTTTTCCACGCGAAATAAATAGTTCTATTGATATCGGAGCTGTAGAATTTGCTATAGCCGATCCGCCTACTAATGCGTCTATAATCATCAATAATGGTGCTTTGACAACGATATATTTTACCGTTAGTTTAGAATTATTCGCTGACAATCCGACTCCGAATAAAATGCAAATTTCCGAAATGTCAGATTTTTCTGATGTAAACTGGATAAATTATCAAACTCATTCTACCTGGACTTTATCTATGCCTTATGGCGAAAAAACTGTTTACGCAAGATTTTCTGATGGCGGATTAGGTATAAGCGAAACAGCAAGTAACACAATTCATCTTGTGCCGGAGATATCGGTGGTCGGTAGTCTGTGGTCAGTAGTCGGTATGGTTTTGCTTGGATATAGGAAATATCGGTAATCGGTTGTCGGTGAAGAACTTGATTATTGGATATGACCATGAGAATACATGTTACTTTTCGCATCGCCGAATTTCTAATGTTGCTAATTTAAAATTAATCGTACTGCCCAAAAATCGTTCTGCTCAAAATAGAAAAGCGACATATTTTCGGCGTTTTTGACTGTTTTCGGCTGAAAATAGCGCTTTTTTTACCATTCTTTTATTACTTTTCTTTTGGTATAATTTAGAAGATTGGATTGATGGATTGATGGA
>JAOZSF010000051.1:3943-7293 GCA_029939815.1 bacterium | reverse complement strand
ACTTTTAACTAATAACTTTTAACTATTAACTTTTAACTATTAACTAATAACTAACACCACTTTATGAAATACTTAATAAAACTGCACTCACTTTTTTTCGCCGTAACAATGTTGGCGACATCCGTTTATTCCGCCAATGTCAAATTGGACAAAATCAACTTTTCAACAAAAAAAAGCGATTTCCCAACCGTAAAATTTGTTGAGGGTGGTGATGTTTCATGGAAATCTTCCCCCCCCACTTTTACAATTGATGAAAATAATATCAAGGCGGAAGGTTCTTTTGCCGTTTCTGAAAAGTTTCTCCATCTGTATTTAAAAGTGTATGATCAAAATCATGACCCGCGCGGAAATGTTAAAACTGCCTGGCAGGGGGATTCGATTCAAATAGGAATAGATGCTCTCGGTGACAGTCCTGATAAAGAAGTCCCACCGGATTACAGCATTTGGGATGAGCAAATCGCTGCAAACAATAAAAAAATTGAAGAAATCAGCAAAACTACAAAGCGTTGGCAGGTAGCCGGATTAAAAAAAGCTAATGAAAAGTTGAAGGAAAGTAAACGTAAAGCCGCGACTCCGCAAAGCAGAAGAAATCTTTTAGACGGTAATGACGCGAAATTCACCATTGCATTATCAAAAGGCGGTAAGGCAACTATTTTTGCTGATCAGCATGGGGTGCCGGGAAGAACAGGAGAACGAACTGACATTATTGCTAATATAACTCGTGATGAAAAAAATAAAGTTACGATTTATGACATATCATTTCCGTGGACGGAATTTGGAATTTCCAAACTTTTTTCAGATACTTTTCAATTTATATTGATGGTTAATAATACAACTGAAAATGTGAAAGAAAAAACGGTCGCTGTGTTTGGTAAAAGTCCTTTTGGTATCGGTGCGAGTTTTAAGCCCTGGTATTTTCATAGATTCAATACCGAACTCCCTTCTACTGATTTCGCGGAAATAATAGAAACTAAAACTTCCGTTTATAATAAGGATGATTCAGCAGAAATCATTATAGGTTTATCTACAGGAAAAGATTACACTATTGAAGTTGATGTTGATGGAAAAAAAACAACTAAAAAAGTGTCTCTAAAAAACAAGAAAGCTAAAAGACTATTTTTTAAACTTTATATAAACCCTCAATCTAAAAATCCTAAAAGCAAAGTTGCAATTAAAATTAACGATAAATCTTTTGAATCAATTATCAAAAACGAATCAATGGAAGACTGGTGGACCTGGAATCCTAAAAACTCAACTGCCAAAAGCGTTATCGGAATGGAAAACTGGCTTGACGCGCCGGCTGGGAAGCACGGAAGATTAATATTTGACGGCAAAGATTTCAAGTTTGAAAAAACAGGAAAAAAAGTTAAACTATGGGGTGTAAATCTTTCTTACGCACAAGCTGCTCCAAAAACAAAAGAGCTTGCGGATTTCACCGCCGCGCATTTCGCTAAATATGGTATTAACGTTGTTCGCATGCATAAATTCGCTTATGGCAAAAACTCCGGGATTGGTGATAAAAATGATGCCACAAAATGGGATATGGAAAAGCTAAAAAATCTTGATTATTTTTGGGCTAAACTTAAAGAAAAAGGTATCTATGTTTTAATTGATCCTTTCTTTGGCTTTTCGGTTAAACCGGGTAACAAAAATGATGTCTTGTTTTATGATGAAGCAAAAAAGAACGGCGGTACCGGGTTGGTCAATCTTGCGCCCGATATACAAAAATTAATGATTAAGAAAATGACTAATCTCCTTGAACATAAAAATCCTTACACAGGAATGACTTATGCAAGTGACCCGATGGTAGTAATTGTTGAAATGCAAAATGAGGATGATATTTTCTGGGGTAATACTATGTCGGTAATGATGCGAGCTGACAAATATCGCAAAAAATTCGCCGCGAAATTTGTTGACTGGCTTATAAAAAAATACGGTAGCGCTGAAGCGGCAAAAACCGCCTGGGGAAAAAATTCCTTAAACGTTTTTCCTGAATTTGAACGCAACGGAGTTAAAGAAAGTTTTGAAACCAAATATATTATTCCTATTTGCAATCCTTGGTATCTTGGCATAAAAAACATCGCTAAAATGCAGTTAGAAAAAAATGTTACAAAAAGATTACAGGATACTGCGGAGTTCCTTTTCGAAACTCAAATGACTTATTATAAAAATTACGAAAAAGCTATTAAGAAAACCGGATATAACGGCGTGCTTGAAGCATCTTGCTGGCAGGCAGGTAGCGATTTACCTCATTATTTGAATATGTATTCAGATTATCTTATCGGGGTCATCGACAGACATAATTATTATAGCGGGACAGGTTCCTGGGTTATGCGTGCCGGTGATTATAACAGCACGCCTGATTTCTTAAAACCTGGAGCAGGGCTTTTAAGTTCCGGTGTCCAGCAAGTTGCCGACAGACCTTTCTTATTATCAGAATGGGATGCTAATTCTCCGTATCAGTGGCGGGCTGCTACTACAACTATGATTGCTTATTACGGAATGGGACTGCAAGGTTGGGATGGTTCTATGCAGTTCCAAGCAAATCCGACCGGATTTACTAAAACTATTCAGTCATCCGGAAATAATGTTTTCAATATGTCCGTTCCGGAAGGTTTGGGTTTGTATCCGGCTCTCGCAAGATCTATTTACAGAAACGATATTAAAGAAGCCGAAATTGTTTCCGCACGGAAAGTTAATATTAAAAGTTTATTGAAAGGAATTATTGATTTTGATGAATCGGTTGAACAACAAGGCGACCTGAAAGTCTTCACAGGAGACCTGCCTAACGAAGCTCTCGCTTACGGCAGAACAGTTGTTGAATTTACTGATAAACAGGAAAAATCCACTTTCCCGGATATGACGGAAATGTTAAAAAATAAAAAAATCATTTCGCAAACTAAAGAACTTGAATGGGATTACGCTAATCCCGGTGAAGCACATTATATTGTTAACACGAAAGGAACAAAAGCGTTTGCCGGTTTCCCGCCTGAAGGTGAAATTAAAATTGGTGATGTTAAAATAAAGCTTCAAAACCGGTTCGCAACTATCATTCTTACAAGTTTGGATAAAAATAAAGACATCAAAAATTCAAAAAACTTATTGCTTACCTGTATTGCTCGTTCGAGAAATACGGGAATGCAATACAATGAAAGCGAAACACGTTTGAACAAAGTAGGATTTTCGCCGATTATTATGGAACCTGTATTCGCGAAAATCGAAATTCCGGGAGCAAAAAAAGTTACTGTTTTAGATTGTGACGGCCTAAAAACAGATAAAACAAAATCTGTTAAGAATGGAATAATTAATATTAATGGTTTAGAAGATAAAACAATATATTATCTGATAAA
>JAOZSF010000051.1:0-3843 GCA_029939815.1 bacterium | reverse complement strand
ATGAAAAAAAATACTAATATTCCAAATCCGGTTTTTAGAGACGCTGCTTACGGTGGCGAATCGATTGTATTAGGAAATGATAACTTAAAACTTGTTATTCATAAACGGATTAATGGATGGGGATGGGGTGAACTGTATGTTCCTGATGAACAAGGAAAAATGAATAAACTAATGGCTATTCTTGAATACTTTGGGGAAGTTGATGTCGTTGGACATCACTATCCTTTGAGATTAGATGCCGACAGTTACGAATTAATCGAAACGAATGAAGAACAAAAACTTATCTTTCCGGTTTCCCTGCAACTACCACAGGCACCTTGGATGCGATGGGATAATCAAAAGTGTGTTACCGGGCAGGTCGAGTTTTCTTTAAAGCATAATTCCTCATGGATTCAGTATTCATTGGTTGCCAAGCCGTGTCATAGTATCGAATTCAGAAGCTTGCGCGGTATTTGGTTGAAAGTGGGCGCTGAAAGTTTTGGCGCGGAAAAAGATGACGCTATCTTCCCCGGCATTGAATGGCTAAAAGGAAAAGAATGGTCGAACGGAACTATTAATCACCCTCAAAAATTTTCTGACCATGTAACTCCACATCCAAGAAAAGTTGCTTTCCAATTGATGACTATCAGCCATGAAGGAACCGCTATTGGTGTTTCATGGAAAAACCAAACACTTGATCGAGTAGAAGAAGTGCAACCTGTTTTTGCAACACCGGATATTGTGGATCGGCGTGATGAATCTCTTATGGGATTGATGTATCCAAGCGTAACCTGGGGATTAAAAGAAGGCGCGTTGAAAGCCGACCCTGTCATTAATTTCCCGCATGGCGGACTTAAAATGCATGCCGAGATCGGCGTTTGTAAAGGTAACAGTATGGACATGGTTAAAGAATGGATAAACCGCAATGGTATGCCTGATCCCGGTCCCGCACGTTTTGATTACAAAGAAATTTTAGAAAGAATCGCTAATGCTTATAATTCAAATCTTTGGTTAGATAAAGATGATAAAGAGAAACAGGAAAGTTATAAAAATTTTGGATGTTTTCCTAACAATCAATACGGTTTTTGGAGAAGCTGGCATTTGGCGCCATGCCAGCCTTACCTTGATATTCATTGGGAAAATAACGTTGATTTCTGCAAACGAACTCCTAATGTTATTGATTATTATATCAATAATTTTGAAAATGAATTAAGTAGTAATTTAAAAGATAAAAAAAATTGGTGCTTAGAAAATTCTAATAGAACTTTTAGAAATAAAGGTGATTTCGGGAAAAATTTTGACCTGCTTGAATGGTTTAACGATGATGAACTTCGTGAATTTGGAAATAAAATTCTAAATTCTCAAACCGAAAACGGAGATTTCCCTTTTGACCCTACAGGCAGACATCAGGCGAGTCACTTAAATGAAGCTGCCAAATGGAAACCTCTCGGGCAGCCCGGCGACACTTGCGTGAATTTCTGCGCAACTTCTTCTTTCCTGCTTTTATTAATTGGAGATGTTCTTGAAGATGATAAATTTCTTTCCGCAGGAAAAAAAGGACTTGACTTCGCTATGCCTTTAGACCGCCCGGAAGGAGGCGACTGGTGGGAAACTCCACTGCATGCTCCAAACTTAATGAGTGCAGGTTATATGGCTGTCGCTTATTATGTAGGTTATAAATTATTCAACGATGAAAAATATTTAGAAAAAGCAATTAAATCTATTCGTGGGTTGCTGCCTTTTACATGCCTCTGGGAAACAGGCACTGTGAAAATGGCTTATCAGCCAAAACCGTTATTCGGAACTACTGCCTGGCACGCAATGGATTGGTCTTCCCGACATATTTTATGGGAAATCCTCATGCTTTTTGAATTGTTCGGAAATCTCGGGATTGATTGGAGTAAGATTGATACTGAGATCGATTGGGCGACATACCAAAAAGGTATTACTCACGCCGGGCTTCGATGGATTTGTGACTCCAATGATCAAAACTGGATAAATATGGCAAGTAAAGAAAAACTTGATCTTAATGAAGAGGCCTGGATTAAAACTCTGAACGGTGAACTTGATATGATCGTCCCGGATAATTTTGATCCGGTAACAAACGCGTATGGCGGCATGCAGATATTTATAGCTCCCGATACTCTCGCAAGTAATGTCATGCAGGTGATGAAGCAGTAAGCAGCCGCCGAACAAAAAAATGTCACGAAACGAAGTGGAGTAAATTGCTCTCCAATCAACAAAATAATAAAATGAATTTAACAAACAAAAAATTAAAAAACCTTGCTACAGAATTGCGGAAAAATATCATCAATATGATTTATACCGCTAATTCAGGGCATCCCGGAAGCTCGCTTTCAAATGCCGATATAGTTACTGTGCTTTATTATGATGAAATGAATATTAATCCCGATAATCCTAACTGGGAAAACCGGGACAGATTTCTATTATCAAAAGGACATGGTTGTCCGACTTTGTACGCTGTACTTGCAATGAAAGGTTATTTTGATATGAGTCATCTTGGTAAACTGCGCAAAATCAACGGAATTTTACAGGGGCATCCGGATATGAAAAAAACACCGGGGGTTGATTATACAACCGGTTCTCTCGGTAACGGATTATCACTTGGTCTCGGAATGGCTCTTGCCGCGCAACTTGACAAAAAAGATTTCAGAACTTATGTCATGCTTGGCTGTGGAGAAATGCAGGAGGGCATGCTTTGGGAAGCTATGATGGCAGCAGTTAAATTTAAAACTGATAATCTTTGCGCAATAGTTGATTACAATCAACTTCAACTTGATGGAAACAACGATGAAGTTATGCCGATAAAAAGTTTGAAAGATAAATTCTTATCATTCAACTGGCATGTAATTGAGTGTGATGGTCATAATATAGAAGAGATCAAAAAAAGTTTTGCGGAAGCAAGAAACACAAAAGGAAAACCTACTGCAATTATCGCTAATACCATAAAAGGAAAAGGAGTTTCATACATGGAGAACCAGGTCGGATGGCATGGAGTTGTTCCTAACAAAGAAGAATACGAACAAGCAAAAGAAGAACTGCAGTAAGCCGCACTTCCCAGTGCGAGCAATTTTCTCGCTGACCAAAAAATAACAAAATTCAAATAATAAATTACAAATAAATCACAAATACAAAATGAATAAATATAATATTGGTGATGAAATCCCTACCCGCATGGCTTATGGTGAAGCATTGCGGGATTTGGGAAAAGAAAATAACAGCGTTGTAGCTCTCGAAGCAGACATCGGTAAATCTACGCAAAGTATTGTTTTTGGAAAAGAATTCCCGGAACGGTATTTCAATGTGGGAATTGCTGAACAAAATGAAATGTGTGTTGCTGCCGGATTAGCAAGCTGTGGGAAAATTCCTTTCGTTTCTACTTACGCCGTTTTTGCAAGTATGCGTGCCTGCGAACAAGTTAGAACTTTTGTTGCGTATCCAAAAGCTAACGTAAAAATTTGTCCAAGCCACGGGGGACTTACTCCCGGGAACGACGGACCTACTCATCAGGCAACGGAAGATTTAGGAATAATGCGAACTATTCCAAATATGACTGTTTGTATGCCGACTGATGCAATTATGGCTTACAAGGCCGTTTTTGCCGCGGCAGAATTTGACGGGCCGCTATACATGAGATTAACGCGGGACAAAGTTCCGGTGATTTACGATGATAGTTTGAAATTTGAATTCGGAAAAGGTATTGTTTTGAAGACCGGAGCTGATGCAACTATTATCGCAAATGGGGACATGGTTACACAAGCCTTAACAGCTGCAAAAAATCTTGAAGCCAAAAATATTAGCGTGACTGTTATAGATATGCACACTATAAAACCTATTGACAAA
>JAOZSF010000050.1:2305-9538 GCA_029939815.1 bacterium | reverse complement strand
TTTTTCCAGCTTGACCGCCTGAAATGATATATAAGAAGAGGAATTGTTATCATTACAAGAATTCCGGTCACCAGAAAAAATTCGTTGAATAAAATCATTCCATGTGATTTGAAACTGTCGGGCGGAATGAAACCGATGATGAAACAGGACGAAACAGTTAATATTCCAACGCTCGAAACTATCCACATACCTATAGTACCGCCCGGAACTTTGTACGGCCTTGGAACGTTTGGCTGAGAGTGTCGTAAGCGTATAGCGGCTATGAACATTATAACGTACATTATGGCGTAGAGCATGACGGCAAGAGAGGTAAGCATTAAAAATGCGGTATTTATATTTGGGGCAATTATAATAAGAAGGCCTGTTATTGAGATCATAGCGGCTTGAAAAAACAGCAGATTTTTCGGAATTCCTTTTTTGTTGACTTTTTGGAAAGTTAACGGTAGATCACCCATTTGTGCCGTCGCTAAAAGTCCTTTTATGGGTCCGATAATCCAGGTGCTGACTTGCCCTGCTGCGCCTAAGCCGACTAATAGAGCGAAAACAGGGAGTAAAAAGCTTAGTTTATATTGTGTGAGAAGTAAATCAAAAGCTTTCATTACACCTGAAATTAAACTGATATCTTTTCCGGGAACGACTATGGCAATCGTCATTCCGCCAAGCAGAGTCAAAATGAAAACAAGAGTCGCAGCAGAGAAAATCGCAATAGGATAGTTCTTGTGAGTGTCTTTGACTTCACTTGCATGTGCAGCAGATACTTCAATTCCTACGCATCCGAAAATAAAGCCCACAAGCATAATCAGATTGCGTGAATCGTGCACTGATGGCAAAATGTTCGACAGAGTTAAAGATGTGTTCAGGTGCACGGTATTTCCCCCTAATAAATAAATTGTTCCGAGAGTTATCAGTACGAGCGTTGGAAGAAAAACCCCGCTTGTTACGCATATTGTGCTTATCAAACCTGATATTTTCGTGCCATGCAAATTGGCAAATGTTGCTCCCCAATATATAACAAGGATAATTGTGAATATAAAATATTTGTTCGAAGCAAGTTCCGGATTGATGACATAGGCAAGCGAAGCGGCGACATAGGAAAGGATTGAAGTCATGCCGAAAATACTTTGGCCCCATTGAAGCCAGACGGCGAGGAAGCCCATGCGTGGATTAAACGCTTCTTTTACCCAAAAATATACTCCGCACTTCGGCCAACCTGTTGCAAGTTCGGCTGATACAAGCGCGGCGGGTACCAAAAAAGCAAATGCGGCGATGAAATTGAAAAAAATCATCTGCATTCCTGTCGCGGCCATCATAGGCATATTTCGCAATGTCATAATGAGCGCACAGGTAATCATCATGAGTGTAAACGCGCCAATTTTGTGTTTGGATTTCGTCATAATAAATAGTTCCCTATAAATACTATTTAAGAGGTTAAGAGATCGCTCGAAAAGGTTATTTTGCCTAAAAGGCAAAATAATATAATGAACAACCGAAGTGGATGCTTTTCGTTAATAAATAATCAGTTATTTAATAACCGAATAGCTAAATTTAATGAATCACTGTGGACAAATATCCTAACCGTTGGAATATTGCAGATCATTTGAGAAAAATTATGTCAGAAAACTTAATCCGAACGCAGAACTGCGAGGAAAGCTTTTTGCGGAATATTAACTCTTCCGATTTGTTTCATTCTTTTTTTACCGGCTTTCTGCTTTTCGAGAAGTTTGCGTTTTCTCGAGATATCTCCGCCATAACATTTCGCGATAACATCTTTTCTTAAAGCCCGAACGGTTTCACGCGCGATAACTTTCCCTCCTATTGCCGCTTGGATAGCAACAGCGAATTGCTGTCGCGGAATTGCTTCCTGAAGCTTTTCAGCAATTATTCTTCCGCGCTGATACGCGCGTTCGCGGTGAGTTATTGATGACAGAGCGTCAACGGGTTCACCGTTTATAAGAATGTCGAGTTTGATGAGGTCACTGGGCTTGAAACCGGTATGTTCGTAATCAAGACTTCCATAACCCGAAGTAACGGATTTAATTTTATCGTAAAAGTCAAGAATGATTTCATTTAACGGCATTTCAAAATGAAGGATCACTCGGCTGGTATCAAGCGATTCAGTTGTTTTCATTGTTCCGCGGCGCTCGAGTGCAAGGCGCATTATAGCGCCGATTCTGTCAACAGGAGTAACGACGAAAGCATCAACAAAAGGTTCCTCTATCTGTTCGATTTCCGACGGGTCGGGGAAATGAAGCGGATTATCAATTTCAAAGACTTCACCGCTTTTTAGCATTATCTGATATACAACGCTGGGAGTTGTGGCGAGAAGATTAACATTGTACTCGCGTTCAAGCCGTTCCTGAATAATTTCCATGTGAAGCAGGCCGAGAAAACCGCATCGAAAACCGAAACCGAGTGCGGCGGAATTTTCCTGCTCGTAATGAAAAGAGGCATCGTTCAATTTCAGCCGCGCAAGCGCTTTTGCGAATTCTTCATAATCACTTGCATCAATTGGATAGAATCCGCTGAAAACCATAGGGTGGCATTCCTTAAAGCCGGGCAGGGGATTCTCAGCCGGCTTGCGGTCGAGAGTAACTGTATCTCCAACGCGAACATCCGCGGCATTTTTTATTGTAGCTGTTAGATAGCCGACTTCTCCCGGTGAAAGAGAGTCAACGGGCTTCATTTGTGGCGAAAAAATTCCGATTTCAATAACTTCAAAAGTCAACCCATTTGACATAAATCTTATTTTATCACCTTTTTTTATAGTGCCGGAAAAAACACGACCGTAAACAATCACCCCTTTGTAAATGTCGTATTGCGAATCAAAAATAAGCCACTTTAATTCTTCACTTTCCGGTGATTCCGGCGGAGGAACAAGTTCAATCACTTTATCCAGCAACTCAGTAATTCCGATACCGCTTTTGGCGCTGGTTTTTAATATTGTTTCCGGTGGAACTCCGAGCAGTTCAACTATTTGCTGCATAACGACATCAACATTCGCCGCCGGAAGATCGACTTTGTTAATCACCGGGATTATTTCAAGGTTGTGGTCGAGGGCAAGATGGACGTTTGCAACGGTTTGCGCCTGAACGCCCTGCGCGGCATCAACGAGAAGAACTGCGCCCTCGCATGCGGCGAGACTTCTAGAAACTTCATAAGAAAAATCAACGTGTCCCGGGGTGTCAATTAAATTCAAAATGTATTGTTCTGAGCTTCCTTCAGGTGTATATAATAATTTTACCGGATGGGATTTTATGGTTATCCCTCGCTCACGCTCAAGATCCATTCCGTCAAGTGTTTGTTCAACCATATCGCGTTGCTCAACTGTATGTGTTACTTCGAGAAACCTATCAGCGAGGGTAGATTTACCGTGATCGATATGAGCGATAACGCAAAAATTTCTTATGTGGTCAAGTTTAGCCATTTATAAAAGTAATGATTTTAAGGTATAGAATTATAGAAATCTTTTGATAAGACTTTTAACGGTTCTTTTAATAGAATTTCTGTTTTTTTCAGTAAGTTCGGCCTTCTCTTCTTTTTTCAGTAAATTATCTTCAACATATTCCGTAACAATTTTTGTGAGCGTTTCTTCGAAAAGGATATTCTGCTCAGGTGACATGTTTAGTTGGATGTCGGGCTGGTCAAGTGTACCTGTAAGGAGAACCGGCAACTCTAAAGTATCGCCGTTTAAAAATATTGATAGGAGCGGATGACTGCCGTATTTTTTAATGACATCTTCGTTAAGATTAATTTTAAGATCATAATTCAGAGAGCCGGAATCTGAACAGGTACCGTTAGCCACTAAAGTGCCAACCGTAGTTTCGGCTCTGATTTCCGGTGAGGTTAGGATGCCGTCATGAATTTGAACCTTTGCAAAAACAGTTCTCGGCTTATTTATTTCAAATTGCTTAATTAATTTATTCAAAATAGGAAGCGAAAGCGGCGCGCTGGTCATATTTGCCACGAGATTGAGGAAACGGCGAACAATTTTAGGAACTTCGCGAGTCGTCTCCCATTTTTCGCTTTTGAAATATTTTAAATATGCGTTTGATAAAGAAATTTCACCACTACCCTGAGTGAAATCAAGCTGGGGAAGTCTGGTGTGTATGAATCTTGAAATTCCTATATTATTAACATCAAAATTAATGTTGAAATTAAATTCTCCGCCTGCGCGGGCGGGTAGCCGGCTCATATCACTTAAATATGCGTTTAAATCGGCTTCTGTTGCGGAGATATTACCGGTCAAAGTGTTATTTGTTGAACCTTTAGGGTCCATTTTATTTAGAAGGTTCAAATATAATTTCCCGTTCCAGGCATCAGCAGAGCTGTTCAAAGAATTAATTCTGTCGTTCAGCAGATTAAATGACACATCAAAATTTTCGAAAGGTACATTTCTAAGAATGCCTTTTTTGACCTGAACAGAACAATCTGTAAGCATCTTTTTATCAATTGGAGATGCATGAGCGTTAAGTTGAAAGGAAACATCAACAAGTTTGTTATCCTTGGTTCTTGTTTTAAACAGTCGTTCTATTCGGTTGAAATTCTGGTCTTTAGCGTTAATATTAAAAAACGTGCCGGAAGAATTTTTGGAGTACGAAGCGTTGATTATACACATTTCAAGCGTTAACTTTATTGGAGAAATATTAATGTTATCACCTTTAATGGTTCCCTCAAAATCTATGTCTATCGGAAGATCAAGCGTATAGCGCGATGATCTGCCGCGGGTGAAATCCAATCTTTCAATTGTTCTGATTCCGCTTGCATGGAATTTTTGAATTTTTATAACTCCTGTTTCCGGATTCACGGCATAGTTAAAAGAAATTCCGGCTTCGCTCATAAACGGGAATTCACAGACGCTGTTGACGTGGACGACATTCCATCCGTTTGAATCATTGATAGTAATAGTTCCATTTACGAACGACATGAACTGGTCTATTTTATTCATTGATTCATCTAAAATAGATTTTGAAATGTATTTATTCGCAAGTAAATAACGCTGAATGATTAATGACGGTAATTCAACATCAACACGTTTTACAGTAATTTTCTTTGTTTTAATTTTGCCGGCGAGAAGCGAAAGAGGGGAAAGTTGAAAGTTAACATTATCCACAAAAGCTAGGAACAGATTTGTATCTTTTTCATAAAAATCAATAGTTGAAATTCTTACTTTCGGATGAAGTGTCCAATTGGAAATTCTTACTTTCTGAACATTTACTTTAGCATTAAATTTCTTCGATAAATTCTTCTCAATGGGACCGGTGATAAGCGGGGTGTTAGCGATAATAGTCGGAAGAATCATCCAGATAATTAACAGCGAAACAATGGAAAAAAGTGTTACGCGAATAATTTTTTGAAAATCAATTCTGTGTTTTAGCAATGCGCTGTTTTCGCCCGTCTTTGCAGTATCAAATTTGATATTGCTTTGAGTTGAAGCACTTTTTTTCTTTCGCTTAGGCATTGTTTATTTTTCACCTTCGTTGGCAATTTCTAATTTCAATTCTTTAAGTTGTTCTTTATTCACGCAGGTCGGCGCTTCCGTCATTAAATCAGTCGCTTTCTGCGTTTTAGGGAACGCAATTACATCTCGTAAACTTGTGCGGTTAAGCGCTAACATAGTTAATCTGTCAAGCCCGATTGCAAGCCCGGCATGCGGCGGAGCACCGAATTTCAGCGCGTTAATAAAAAATCCGAACCGTTCATTTATTTCCGATTCGCTAAGATTCAGCAAATTAAAAATTCTTTTTTGTAAATTACTGTTGTGAATACGAACAGATCCCGATGCGGTCTCAAATCCGTTAATCACTAAATCATAAGAGCAGGAGCGGATTTCTCCCGGTGCTGATTCTATTAAATCAATGTCGTCAGGATGAGGGGAAGTAAACGGATGATGTTCACTTGTCCACCGCTGCTCATTTTCGTCATAAGCGAATAGTGGAAAATCCGTAACCCATAAAACAGAAAATTTTTCCGGATCAATTAAATTTAGCATCTTAGCCAATTCATTACGAACATTTCCTAATGCAGGATTTGCAATGGCCGGCTTGTCAGCAATAATTAAAAGTATATCGCCTTCAACCGCTCCGGTTGCTTTATCAATATTTCCCCACTGTTCTTCAGAAAGGAATTTTGTCAACGGAGACTGTTTTTTGTTTTCAGGAAGATATTTTACCGTGAGTAAACCTTTTGCACCGCCTGAACGCGCAATATCGCCAAGCTTATCTAATAATTTCCTGGTGAGAGTTGTTCCGCTCGGCACACGAACAGCTTTAATTATTCCACCATTTTCGAGTGTGACTTTAAACGCGTTAAAATCTGTTTCGGTAACCAAGCTGCTTATGTCAACGAATTGCAGATCGAATCTAAGGTCAGGTTTATCCGATCCGTATTTTTCCATTGCTTCTTTATAAGTAATTCTCGGGAAAACTTCTTCAACTTCTATATCGGCTGCTTTTAATGCAGCACTAACAAATCCTTCTGTGATCTTTAAAATATCTTCCTGATCGGCAAATGACATTTCAAGGTCGATCTGCGTAAATTCCGGCTGACGGTCAGCGCGCAAATCTTCATCGCGGAAACAACGGCAAATCTGAAAATATTTGTCTGTTCCTGCGACCATAAGCAACTGTTTCAAAAGTTGCGGAGATTGCGGTAACGCGTAAAAATTCCCGGGATGAACGCGGCTAGGAACGAGGTAATCTCTTGCCCCTTCCGGAGTAGATTTTGCGAGGATTGGGGTTTCAATTTCAAGAAATCCCTGTGAATCTAAAAAGTTCCGCGCGGCAAGCGCTATTTTATGACGAACTTGCATAGCTTTCTGTAAATGCGGTCGCCGCAAATCAAGGTAACGGTAAGTTAATCGCGTGTCATCTGTTTCTTCTTCGTCATCAAGAGGAAAAGGTGGTGTCGCAGACGAATTTAATATTTCTAATTTTGTCGCAAGAATTTCTATTTCGCCGGTCGGCATATCGGGATTGATTTGCTCACCGCGCGAACTCACTTTGCCTTCGACCGCTATAACAAATTCTCTTCCGAGATTTTTCGCGATGGTGTGCGCTTCGGGAAAATCAGCCGGATCAAAAATAATTTGTGTGATTCCGTACCGGTCGCGTAAATCTATAAAGATAAGATTACCAAGATCCCGGCGCTTCTTCACCCAGCCGTTCAGAATTATTGTTTCACCGATGTTTTCTTTTCGCAGTTCCCCGCATGTATGTGTTCTTTTTAGCATAAAAT
>JAOZSF010000050.1:0-2205 GCA_029939815.1 bacterium | reverse complement strand
ATTCTTCCACATCTATTATTGTACTTCCCGGAAATAATTCGAAAGCTTTTTTTACAATGGGTTCATTTTTTACTTTGTTGATTAGTTCCGCTTTCCTTTTCTTTTTTTCGCTTTCTTTAGTTTTAGCAGAGTCGATTTCGGAAGTTGTGGATTTTTGTGGCTGCGCCGGTGCAGTCTGATATACCGCCGCCGCTTCTTTTTCTATAAGCGGGGAGCCGGATTCCAAAGCGGCAAGTCGCGCGAAGACTTCGTCAAGACTAACTCTTTTTCTTGCGTGAAGTAACTTCAATACCGTGATCTCAAGTAAAGTCTGCTTCGCTTCAGTTGATTGTAATCTTGGCAGCACTTCAAGTAAAACATCGATTGAATAGAGCAATTGTTGCGAACTATAATCTTCAGCAGTGATTCTTAATTTTTCAAGAAAATCCGACGGCTCTTCAATTACTGTCTCGGCATTTGGAATCGATTTAAATAAAAGGAGATTTCTCATGAATCTTAGCAATCCCAAAATAAATTGAGTCGGGTCATGACCGGTCTTTACCACTTTTCCTATGGCTTCAAGTGCGCCTGCAGCATTTTGTTTAACTATTGCGGAATTTAGTTCAAGATAAATTTCACGGTCCGTCCAGCCAAGTAATTTTACAACTTCAGCTTCAGTAATTTGATCATCGGTTAAAGCTAAAACCTGGTCAAAAACAGATAGCGCGTCACGAACACTACCGTTTCCGGCAATCGCAATGGCGGATAAAGCACCTTCATCAATTTTAACCTTTTCATCTTTAGCAATTTTATTCAGGTAGCCGAGTAAAGTTTTGTATTCAACGCGCCGTAATTCAAATTTCTGAACTCGCGAAAGTATCGTCGCGGGAATTTTGTGCGGCTCGGTTGTTGCAAAGAAAAACTTGACATGCGCGGGCGGCTCTTCAAGCGTTTTTAACAACGCGTTGAATGCTTCTCGCGTGAGCATGTGAACTTCATCGATGATGTAAATTTTGTAGCGCGCGCTAACAGGTGCAATAGAAACAGAATCTCTCAAACGTCTGATTTCTTCAATTCCGCGATTTGACGCACCGTCAATTTCCATCACATCAAGACATCTGCCGTCACGAATTGCAACGCAATTCTCACACACTCCACATGGGTTTGGATTAGGGGAGTCAGTCTTTAAGCAGTTCAATGCTTTCGACATAATTCTCGCGATGGTTGTTTTGCCAACACCGCGGGTTCCGATGAATAGGTATCCCTGACCTACACGCCCCATTTTTATCGCATTCTGGAGAGTTGTAGTAACATGTTCCTGCCCAACAACGTCCTCAAAATTCTGCGGCCGCCATTTTCTTGCCAAAACTGTATAATTATTTTGCTTGTTTTCCATAATAAAAGATTATAACCATAAGACGGTTTATTGTCAATTAGTTTCAGATATTTTTGACACTAATCTCACGAATTTACACAGATTTTATTAATCTGTCATTATATTATGAATATGCGATAATACGCATATCATTTCTTCTCAGTCTGGTTTATTATTATTACCATCAATAAATATACATAAAGTTGCAAAAACGCTACCGTTGTTTTTTTGTTATATTGCAAAAATGCTACTTGTGTTTGCAGGGGAAGAATTTCAAGATGCCTTATTACCGTGTTTTACGCTTTGCTCACTTTTAGGCACACTATGTGTAGTATAAAATCGAAACTTTTAATACTTATGAATTTTGAAATATAAAAATTAATAATGAAAATTGCGCTCTCAGTACATAATGGAAATTTATCCGTTGCATTTGATTTTGCGGATACTCTACTTATTTTCACCATTGAAAACGGAGAAATAAAAGATAAAAAAGAACATTCATTAATAAATACGAACCCGGCTCTTAGATCTGCTGAAATAAAAAAAATAAATATTGACATTCTTATTTGCGGATGTATTTCAAGACGCTCGCATGAACTCTTAACTCAGTCAGGAATTGAAGTTATTTCTCATGTTTCCGGCTCGGCTGAAGATATTATCTCCGCTTATTTGAACAAAAAAATCTCTAATCAGAAATTCTCAATGCCGGGCTTCGGAAAGGGAAGAGCGGGTCGATGTGGTCAAAAACGCGGTATGGGTCGCGGAAGATGCGGGGAAAAAATTGAATAATTTAAGAATTAACAAATTAACAAATTAACAAATTAACAAATTAACAAATTAACAAATTAACA
>JAOZSF010000430.1 GCA_029939815.1 bacterium | reverse complement strand
CAATAAAACAAAAATATTTGTCTCTCGCAGAGTTCTCAGAGATACACAGAGAAAGATAAAAGCTATTTTCTTTATCAGCTATCGCTGATTTAAAACGAGTTGATCATTATCCGCATGTATCTGTGATTAAATTGAAAATAAAATGTGCAATTAAAGTAACGCAGGTGTGCATAAATTGTTAATCTCAGGGACAAAAATTTGAGCCGACTGATATCCGTTCAAATTTTTTTGTTGTGAAAATAGTTTTGACAAATAGGTATAACAGTTATACGCATTACTCATATGAGATTCAAGTTTGATCGAAAAAAAAGTGAGAAATTAAGAAAAGATCCAAGGCGTAGAATTGGTTTTGATGAAGTCCAGGAAATTTGGAATCATTATCATTATGTTGACTGCCGATCGGATGACCCTGAACAATTTCGTGCCATAGGCTGGGTATACACGGTAGCCTTTATTCTGTTATATATGAAATCAGGGAAGACAAGGGTGGTGAATATTATCATCCTGTAACGCTTTGGAAGGCCACTAAACAAGAGGAAGAATTATATAAAAAAACAGCTAAAAAAAAACCTTTAATCGCAGATGAGATTGCTGAAAAGGCCATGAAGGGAGACAATATTTCAAGATTTTTTACAAATAAAGGTAAAATGAGGCCTCCTGTTCAGAGAGTTAATGTCGATTTTACTATTGATATGCTGAAAGAGTTGGACGATATCGCAAAAAAGATGAATATCAGCCGTCAAGCGATGAAAAAATCTTATCTCCGCCAAGCGCTGGACCAGCATTATTTAGCCAAGAGCCACAGACCCACACTGAAAGACACAGACATTGATGGCTCACTTCGTGAGTAAAAACTAAACAATTGGACACTGATTGACGCGGACCCGTCGGCCTCGTCTGAAGGCGAAGCCGATGGCGAAGACAAAAATAGGTGACCAGGCGAATAATGCTCTATAATTTACAATTCAAAATTCATAATTGTTTTTTTGTTGACAAACGTAATAATTCGGATTAAACTCCGTAAAAAATAGAAAAAAGAAGGAGTTTGCTCCGAATGTTCGAAGATGTTATTGTTGACCAAAATCCCCATTGGGATAATCTGTTTTTTGAACCCGGCATTCCGCGAAAGGCAATGGAAACGGTCAGGAAATATATTGATGCACGGCAGGTCATATCTATTGTCGGGGTTCGACGCTGCGGCAAGAGTACATTGCTGCGGCAGACCATAAACTATCTTATCCGGGAAAAAGATGTTCTGCCCTCAAATATCCTGTTTCTCAATCTTGAGAATCCATATTTTACTCCATATCGCAAAGATATCCGTAATCTTGAAAAAATATATGATGATTATTTAAAAATTGTTGATCCTCATGGAACAATTTACTTTTTTCTTGATGAATTACAGTATTTTAGCGATTGGCAGGTATTCATTAAATCAAAGTATGAAACTGAAAATATAAAATTTTTTATCACGGGTTCAAATTCACAATTACTTTCTTCAAAATTAATCACACTGCTTTCAGGGCGGACGCTTCCGCTGACGCTGTATCCTTTTGACTTTAATGAATACCTGCTGGCCAGAGGTGAACAGGCGGCATCACCAATACGGGCAATTCGCAATCGTAACAGATTGAGAAAATTATGTGATAATTATTTATCTGAAGGTGGTTTTCCTGAAGTTGTACTGGCAGGAAAGAAACTTCTAAAAAAAGATATTTTATTCAATTATGCAAAAAATATTCTTTATCAGGATATTGTGCCTCGTTTTGAATTGAAAAAACCTTATGAGGTTGAAAAATTATTCTACTATCTTGTTTCAAATATCAGTAGTCTTTTTACTTTCAACAGCCTGACTAAAGTGGTTGGTTTGTCTGACAAAACAGTCAAAGACTATGTGGGCTTTTTTAATGATGCTTTTTTACTTTATACGTTGGAGCGATATGATTTTTCGCTTAAAAAACAACTGCGTGCGTCAAAGAAAATTTACTGTATTGATAATGGGTTGACAGCTTCTGCAGCTTTTTCATTTTCTGCCAATATCGGTCGCTACCTGGAGAATATGGTTTTTTGCTCCTTTCTGCAGGCTGAGCAAAAAGTTTACTACTATAAAACTAAAAATGGTCTGGAGGTTGATTTTTTCCGTCCCGATGCAATTGGTTCAGAAAAACTTTTACAGGTTTGTGTAGATATGCAGAATGAAAAAACCAGGCAAAGAGAGTGCCGGGCTTTGTTTAAAGCTTTTGAGGAGTTAGATCTTGAGTGTGGTATAATCGTTACCATGGACGAGGAAGATAAAATAGAAAAAAATGGAAAAATAATTAGAATCGTACCAGCCTGGAAGTATTTTCTTTACGGAGTAAAGTAATTTTTAATTTTAAATTATGGAATATGCAGTTTGATAAATTCAAAGAAAAAAGCAGCAAAAAAAGGGACATACTAATTATTTATATTGACAACTATGATATATGTCAATATCGTAACTGAAACTAAACAAGAGATGAGGGGATTGAAAAATGCCAAGATACGCCAGAATGATT
>JAOZSF010000429.1 GCA_029939815.1 bacterium | reverse complement strand
TTTATTTCATTGGTTGTACTCCAAAAAATCACAAATCTAAAATCCACTAAATCCATCTTTTTATCCAGGATTTAATTCCACCGGATGCTTTTACAACGACAAGCGGAAGATTACATCTCTGAGCGATGAGCTCAGGCATTGTAGCGTGAGTCATTTGACTTAACATTGGTTGTTCAGTTGCACCGACAACGATCAAGTCATATTCTTCCGCTTCTTTAGCAATTGTGTCAATTACGTTTGCGGATTTAACAGTTGAGGTTTTAACTCTATTTAAAGGGATATGAATTTTTTCCTTATTTGTTTCAACAAAGCTATTGATATCAAAGATGTTTTTTCCCTTTTCAACTGTAAAAGCAAAAATCTCCCCTTCCTTTTTATCTGTAAGAATACTCGCTATTTCAAGCGCGTAGGCGCCGTTTCGCCCGCCGGCAAGCGGAACGAAGACTTTTTTGAAATCTTTATCTCCGCAGTCTTTGAAAATAACAACGTTGCAGTGGGCCCTTTCAATTATCGGATCAATTGTACTTCCAAGACTGAAAATATGTGTTCTTGGTTTTCCGTGCCAACCGAGGATAAGAGTTTGGATATTTTTTTCTTTTACCGCGCTGACAATTCCTCGTGATATGTTTCTGCAGTAACGGATAGCTGTGCTTATAGGGAAAAAATTTACGAGATAGATCATTGCCTCATAAATCGCCTCTTTACCTTCTGACATATATTCTTCCGCGTCGGACAGGGGAACCTGATCAGGCACCGGTACCATGTGCAGCAGTTCCACATGAGCATTTTTCGCGCCGCATAATTTATAAGTGTTTCGGATTAGCGACAACGCGCTTTTAGGATTAGCTACAGAGATCATTACATTATGTTTTTCTTTTTTATCTTCTATTTTCGCTTTTTCTTCTTCAAATACAAATATTTCGTCTTCAGTCGCTAAAACATTGTGCTTTGAATAAAGTGAGTAAATAATGACTCCTGATAAAATCCATAACGGCGCAATTATCCATGCAATTAAACTCATGTGAACAAGCCAGACGGCAAGAACAGCCTGTGCGATAATTGCTAGAACGGGAAACAAAGGGAAATACGGCATAATGAAACCGTAATTCATTTCATCAGCCATATTCACGCGGATTTTAATAACGCAGATGTTTACAAGAAAAAACAGGAATAAAAACATTATACTCGCGCTAGAAGCGACATGGAGCGTTGGAAGAAATGCCGCGACAATTATTACTATGAGTCCCGTGAAGAAAAGCGCCCCGTACGGAGTTTTTCTTTTTTTGGAAATTCTCGCGAAAAATGACGGCAGCATACGGTCGCGGCCAAGCGCGAATGACGCACGGGTGGCGGAATAAATTGTTGCATTCAAGGCTGAAGTTGATGCGAAAATTACCGCCAGTGTTAAAAGTAGATTAGCAAACGGCATCAGTTTTGCAACTGCTTCGCCAAAACCTTTCGCGCCGTGACTTCCAATCCATTTCCATGGAGCCTGGTCAACGGTGCCCGCCTTCACGGCGACAACAGTTGCGAACGCGACAGCGACATAGGTTAGAGTAACGATTGCGACGGAATAAATCATTGCTTTCGGCAGATTTTTTTTAGGATCAATTGCTTCATCACCTGCCTGAGCAATCACTTCGTATCCTTCAAAAGCAACGTAAGTAAAACCCATTGTAACGAGGAGCTTTTCCCATCCGGAAGGAAGAAACGGCGTAAAGTTTTGCAATCGTGAAGGGTCTTTGAAAGCTACATAAGCGCCTACACATCCTATTATTACGAGGAATAAAGTTTGTCCAAGCGTGAAAAAAGCACCAATTTTCCCGGTCTCTGATGCGCCGCGGTAATTCGTGTAAAGAAAGAAGATCGCGACAAAAACAGCTGTGACCTTTACAGCTAAGTGCATGTGATTTCCAACCCAGCCCATCATTCCCATGTGCTCAAAATATCTTAAAGTATAAATTGAAAAAACTATCGCGTACATACTGCCCGCAATACTTGAAGCAAACCATTCCATCCAGCCGGCAATAAAACTTGGTTTACGTCCAAAAGCGATTCGTGCAAAATTGTATGCACCGCCTGCTTTAGGGATTGCGGAACTCAGTTCCGCGTAAGACATTGCCGTAAATAATGCAATGACTCCGTTAAGAGCGAAAGTTAAAAGAACTCCGCCGGGACCTACTATTCCTATCGCGTTGCCTATGCCGATAAACACGCCCGCGCCGATCATCATTCCCAGTCCCATCATTGTGATGTGAAAAAGAGTGAGTTCACGCGAAAGCTCCGTAGAAAAATGGGGACTTTTATTACTCATTTAAATCCTTGAGTGTTTCCCGCGTTGAACGGTTGGGATTATCAGCAATATTGTTAATAATTGCCCTGCACTTAAGAGAAAGGAAAATAATAATTCCTAAGGCGATGATAATAACTGCTGTACCGAGAAGTATGTTCATAAGGTTAAAAGTTAAAGGTTAAAGGTTAAAGGTCTCAACTCAACGTCCAACGTCCAACGTCCAACGTCCAACGTCCAACGTCCAACGTCCAACG
>JAOZSF010000049.1 GCA_029939815.1 bacterium | reverse complement strand
TTTGTGAAATAATTGCAGAATTGCAGAATTGTGGAATTGCAGAATTGTGGAATTGTGGAATTGTGGAATTGAATCAATTACTAAATTTATCAACTCTGCAATTACCAAATTGATAAAGTACCGGAGGAGAGACTCGAACTCTCACGGAGTTGCCCCCACTGGATTTTGAATCCAGCGTGTCTACCAATTTCACCACTCCGGCATAGAATAATCAAGGCAACAATATTTTACAGAAACGACAGATAAAAATCAACAGGAAGAAAAAAAGCGATTTTGGTATAATATAAACGCAAAATAAAAAAAGACAATAAAAAAACTATAAATTATTAAAAAAATGATTGAAAAACTCCCCAATGACCCGCCAATTACGCCGGAACTTATCGATGAACACGGCATTACTCCCGATGAATATAAACATTTACTCGAAATTCTCGGTCGGGAACCTTCTTACACCGAACTTGGTATTTTTTCAGTAATGTGGTCGGAACACTGCTCATACAAAAATTCCCGCAAACAACTAAAAAAATTCCCGACTACAGGTGAAAAAGTCCTCGTGAAAGCAGGAGATGAAAACGCGGGCGTTATCGATATCGGTGACGGGTGGGCGGTCTCTTTTAAAGTTGAATCACATAACCACCCTTCCGCGTTGGAACCTTTCCAAGGTGCCGCGACCGGGGTCGGTGGTATCCTTCGCGATATTTTTACGATGGGCGCGCGACCGGTTATTAACATGAACTGCCTGCGTTTCGGCAGACCGGACTCTCATGCTGTAAGGCATCTTGTTGACGGTGTTGTCGGCGGGATTGCTCATTACGGAAACTGCATGGGAATTCCTACAATAGGCGGAGATATTTATTTTGATGAAACTTATGAAACTAATTGCCTCGTAAATGCGTTCAGTCTTGGCGTTATGCGACATGAAGAACTTCAAAAGGGCTGCGCGACCGGGCTTGGAAACCCCGTTTTTTATGTTGGGGCGGCAACAGGACGTGACGGAATTCATGGAGCAACTTTCGCCTCCGAAGAACTGACAGAAGAATCTGAAGCGAAAAAATCTTCTGTTCAGGTTGGTGACCCGTTTATGGAAAAACTTCTCCTTGAAGCCTGCCTTGAACTTTTTCAAACTGACCATATCGTTGGTATTCAGGATATGGGCGCCGCGGGGCTTACCTGCAGTACTTGCGAAACGGCAAGCAGGGGAGGAAGCGGAGTGGAAATAGATGTTGCTCTTGTTCCGCAACGCGAAACAGGAATGACGCCTTATGAAATTTTACTTTCTGAAAGTCAGGAAAGAATGCTTGTTATTGTGAAAAAAGGCCGCGAAGACGCTGTACAAAAAATCTTCGAAAAATGGGACCTTCACGCTGAAGAAGTCGGAATAGTAAACGAAGACGGCTTGATGCGCGTAAAATTCAACGGCAAAATTGTTGCAGAAATCCCGGCAGCCAAAATCGCCGATGATGCTCCGATTTATGACCCGCCAACAAAAAAACCGGCATATATTGATGAAGTTCAGAAATGGAAGTTAGATGAACTTCCGGAAAATAAAAATTACGAAGAAATTTTAGCTAAACTCCTTGCTGAACCGACTATCGCAAGCAAAGAAATAGTTTATAAAAGGTACGACCACATGGTTCGCACAGGAACGGTTGTTCTTCCGGGCAGTGATTCTGCTGTTTTTTGGTTAAGAGAAGCTGATAAATATCTCGCTCTTTCAGGAGATTGTAACGGAAGATATTGTTATTTAAATCCAAAAGAAGGCGCGAAAATAGCAGTCGCGGAAAGCGCGAGAAATATTGTCTGCTCAGGCGGCGAACCGCTCGCTTTGACCGATTGTCTGAATTACGGAAATCCGAACAAACCGGAAATCTACTGGCAGTTTGTTGAATCAATTGACGGACTTTGTGAAGCGTGCGATGCTTTTTCAACTCCGGTTACCGGCGGAAATGTAAGTCTTTATAACGAAAATCCATCCGGCGCTATTGACCCGACACCGTTAATTGTGATGGTTGGGCAAATAGCAAATCAGAGAGACATTACAACGCAGTGGTTTAAAAATGAAGATGATCTGGTTTATATTATCGATGGTCTGCAGGAAGATGAATTAATGGGGGTCGGCGGAAGTGAATATCTGCGCAGAATCCATAATTTAAAAACAGGGAACGCTCCGGTTATGGATTTGAAACGAGAAAAAGCCGCTCAGGACTGTTGTCTTAAAGCTATCCGTGAAGGAATAATTAATTCAGCTCACGATTGCTCGGAAGGCGGACTTGCCGTTACTATTGCCGAAGCATGTTTTACATCTCCGAGTAATATGGTAACGCAAACAGACAAGCATATCGGAGCAAAAATTGATTTAACGGAACTTTTCGCGAAATATAAACGCAGAGACGCGGCGCTTTTTGGTGAGCAGCAATCAAGAATTGTTGTTACAATCAATCATACCGATGAATGGAAATTAAAAATGATTGCGAGTAATCATAAAGTGAGTGCTTGGAAAATCGGAAAAGTCGGGGGCGATAAATTGGAAATCATCGCAGGCGGAAATAAAATCATTGATGCAAAAGTAAATGATTTGGAAAAAATATGGAAATCCGCTTTACCGAACTTATTTGAATAAAACTGCTTAAAAATATTGGTTTCAATCGACATAAATTGTCGGTTGAAACCGACAAAATTTGTTGATTTAATAAACGGCGGGAATAAATTCTGCCCCTACATTTAATTATTGTATTTATGGAAAATAATAATCGACCGAGAGAAGCCTGCGGTGTGTTTGGCGTTTATGGTGTTGATGAAGAACTGTCTTCAACTATTACTCACTTTGGACTTTTTGCTTTGCAGCACCGCGGACAGGAAAGTGCTGGAATAGTTGTAAATTCAAATGGAAAACTTCACGGACATACCGGAATGGGACTTGCCGGTGAAGTTTTTACACCCGAAATTCTTAAAAATTTAAAAGGTACTTCCGCAATCGGTCATGTCAGATATTCAACTACAGGTTCGAGCAACGCAAAAAACGCGCAGCCGATTCTTGTCGATTATGCCCGCGGACAACTCGCTATAGGTCATAATGGTAATCTTGTAAATGCGCGCGCTTTGAGAGAAGAACTCGAAGCTTCGGGCTCTATTTTCCAAACCACTACTGACAGTGAAACCATTATTCATCTGCTCGCGCGCCCCTGTTACGGCAACTTCAGTAACGTCTTATCAAAAACTTTAAGAAGATTGCGCGGAGCATTCAGTTTAACCATACTTACGCCGGACGCATTGATTGGTGCCCGTGATCCGCAGGGATTTCGTCCGTTATCGATTGCCAAACTCGGTGACGGTTATGTGCTTGCATCGGAAACCTGCGCTTTTGATCTTGTAGGCGCGGAATTTATACGTGAAGTTGAACCCGGAGAAATAGTTATAATAAACGAAAAAGGGATTAACTCATATTTTTTCAGAAGGGACAGAAAAAAAGCGCTTTGCATTTTTGAATATATCTATTTTTCCCGGCCGGATAGTAAAATTGACGGACAAACATGTCATGTGATCCGACGCGAACTTGGCAAACAATTAGCTGTTGAGCACCCTGTTGACGCCGACATAGTTGTTTCGGTGCCTGACTCGGGTAATTCGGCGACTCTTGGTTTTTCGCAGGAAAGCGGAATTCCTTTTGAATTCGGTTTTATAAGAAATCATTATGTAGGAAGAACTTTTATCTCTCCAACTCAGATTGAGCGGGATATGAAAGTGAAAGTAAAGCTCAATGTTCTACCTGATGTTGTGCGCGGGAAACGGGTTGTGATCATAGATGATTCAATAATTCGCGGAACTACAACTTTATCCAGGATTGTAGAATTGAAAAAAGCGGGGGCTAAGGAAGTTCATGTTAGAATCAGCTGCCCGCCGACAAAAAATCCCTGCTTTTACGGTGTCGATTTTCCAAGCAGCGACCGCCTGATTGCCGCAAATCACTCCATTGAAGAAATAGCTAAATTTATAAATGCAGATTCTCTAGGGTATCTGAGCATGGATGGTATGGTAAAAGCGTGCGGTGGAAAAGATTTCTGTATGGCATGTTACGATGGAAATTATCCTGTGCCATTTGATGAAACAGTAGAAAAAGAAACACTTGAGAAATGAAAAAATTATAAATTGTTTTTTTAAGTCATAAGCTCATATTATGTTTTCATAAAAAAAACACAATCGCTTGACTATTAAATTGATTTTTGTTACAATTTACAGCAGTTAAAAGTATATAGTAAAAACTCCTGAAATATTAAATAACAAACGAAGTAACACACGGAGCTGACAGCATGAAAAATATTTTACTCATTATCATTGTAATTATTGCAGTTGTACTTGGCGGCCTTTGGGGCAAAACGATTGTTGATAAATCAAAATCCGAAGAAACTCTTAACGCGCAAATAAGTGCTTTTAAGAAAAATATCGACAAAAAAACAGCCGAATTGAGCGTGGTTAATGAATCTTTAAAAGCAAGCAAAATAAAATTAGCTGAAACTGCAAAAGAGTTGAAAGCTATTAGAGATGGTCAACTATCAGCTGCAAAAGAAGAAATCACTAAACGTGAAGACAAAATCACTCAGTTGGAAAATGCCAGTAAAGATTTGCAGACTAAACTCGCAACCTTGAATAAGCAACTTGAAGCGGAACAGGCTGAGCTTGATGTCAAAGCCGCCAAAGTAGCTAATTTGACTCAAATCATTTCTGATAAAGACACAAAAATTGCTAATCTCGGCAAAGAAGTAACTTCGTGGAAAGACAAAGAAAAGACAGCATCTAATCTTGCCGATACATACAAAAGATTACTTCTTGAAAATAAAATTGCTATTGAGCCTAAGAAGAAATTTGTCGGGCATGTGCTTACAATCCATAAAAATCCTGATTTTCTGATTGTTGATATCGGCGTTAAAGAAAACCTGCCAGTCGGTCAGGAACTAAAGGTTATTCGCGACAACCATTTTATCGGCAAAGTTGAAATCCAAAAATTATTGGATGAAGATGAAAACCTCTCTTATGCTATTGTTAAATCTCTCGTTGATGAAAAAGGCGCAATTAAGGAAGGCGATATAGTCAGCAATTAATCTTTCGGTTTTAAAATTCCATAATTCAATGTCCGGAATATTTATTGAAACAATCTGGAAAGCGAAGTGGAAAGTGATTGTTGCACTCGGGATTTTGACTATATCTGCTTGCAGTTCCATGGATGACAAACGAAGACGCGAGGCAGGAACTACTATTCCGTGGAATCAGCCGGCCCCTTGGGAAGAGAATCCCGGTTTGACTTCGCCTATTCGCTGGTAGCGGCTGAAAAACGACTTTAAAAAAAGGTGCAGAAACCGCTACCGCGGTTCTGCTCTTTTTTATTTTATTAACTTATTAATCCTCCTTCGGCGGATCTTCGACAAATAACTATTAATCCTCCTTCGGCGGATCTTCGACAAATAACTATTAACAAATAACTATTTACTACTCATGAATGAATTAGCTTACGTACTTATCAATCCTTATATAATGTATAAATCACGGACAGGCGGCGTTATCAGCCGACTGCTCTCGCGCTCAACAAAATTGCAGCTCATTGGTGCAAGAATGTTCGCCCCGAGTCAGGGCCTTGTGGATGAATATTTGAATGCGCTGAAAGAGGATTGTAAAGACGGAAACGCCAATAAGATTGAGAATCTCGTTTGTAATTATGTGGAAAAAAGATATGCTCCTTCAAATGACGGAAGCAAAAGACGTGTTATGTTTCTGCTTGTTGAAGGTGAAAATGTACTCGAAGAACTTAAAACAAATGTTGTTGGTTCTATAGTTCGGGAAAACATTGGGGAAACAATCAGAGATACTTACGGCGATTATATCGAAGATGAAAAGGGTGAAGTGATTTATTTTGAGCCTGCGGTTATTATTCCACAAACTCAAAAATCTGCAAAAAAACATATCGATATTTGGATGAAATACGCGGAGAAAGACAGCGGAATTCTTGAAAATGTTGCTTTCTCACAAAATGACGATGTCCAAAAAACCCTTGTTATGATTAAACCGGATACCCTCGCTCAATCAAGAACACGTGCGGGAGCTGTTATTGATATTTTTGCAAAAACAGGCCTGAAAATCATAGCTATTAAAATTATTCACATGACCGTTGCGCAAGCTATGGAATTTTATGGACCGGTCAGAGAATTTTTTATAAATAAATTTGCTGATAAAGTAGGAGATAAGGCCAATGAAGCATTGTCAAACGCTTTTGAATTCGATATTCCGGTTGAAACTATCGAAATGGTGAAAGAACAGTTGAAAGTAAAAAATGCCGATAACGAATTCGGGAAAATCGTCAGCTTTATGACAGGGTGCAATCCGTGGACAACTCCGGAAAATGAATGGCCTGTCGCATCGAAAGAAACTTGCATCGCACTTGTATATCAGGGTGAAAACGCGATAGAAAAAATTAGGAACCAACTTGGAAGTACTGACCCGACTAAGGCTGCGCCTGCAACTGTCCGTAAAGAATTCGGCCGCGATGTGATGGTGAATACCGCTCACGCTTCTGATTCGCCTGAGAATGCCGAACGGGAAATGGGGATTTTAAAAATTGCGGAAAATGATTTAATTGAAATAATTGATAAAGCAAAATAAATTATTATTTGTACGCGTAAATTTATTTAAATAATGAGAAAAAAGACAACAGCTAATATTGTGAAACCATCGCGATGGCGTGAATATTTATCAATCGCGCTTTTGGTTTGTGCAATCCTGCTTTCCTTTGCTTTACTCTCATATCATAATAATGAATCCACGGATTCTTCTGATCAACTTCAATGTACCAATGCCGTCGGAACAATCGGTTTGACAGCTTCTCACTGGTTGTTCAAAATCTTTGGTGTGTCGGTATATATTTTTCCTGTTCTGCTCGTTGCCTTTGCGGTAATGATGTTTATGAGGTTTACTTTTCCAAAAGTCAAAATCCTTTTCTTGCGATTGCTCGCGCTTTTTGGACTCCTGATAACTTCTTCATGTCTATCGGATATCTTTCATGAAACCAGTGTCGAATTCCTGAATATCGATAGCGCAGGCGGTATAGTAGGAAAATTTATCAACGATTCTTTTCTGAGATTGTATTTCGGTGAAATCGGCGCTATTGTTATTTTAATCGGTCTTACTGTTATTTTTGTCCTGTTTTTGTTTGATACAAGCTTAAGAAACGGATGGTATCTGCTTGTATGGCTTAAAAACGCGATCGCATGGACTTTACATAAAATCTATTTGTCCTTCAAATGGACAGTTGTTAAAATCTATGTACTTTTCATTGCGGTTATTGCTAAACTAAAAGAGCGATTCGCTCGCAGACGTACAATTGAACAAAGCAATATTAAAACTGTTATCGTTGTTACGGGAGATAAAAAGAAACGTAAAAAAAGAATTGTTCCCGAAACTCCGCAAATTGAGCCGAAAATTCCAATTCCGGTAAAACCAGTGGACGCTGATGTTTCCGTTCCAACTTCTCATCAGGAAATTAACGAAAAAGTTGAAAAAGAAATCGAAGAAATATTACCACCTTATGAACTTCCTTCACCTGAATCACTTGACGATACGGTCGATGATGATATCGGTGAACTGGAACAGGAAGCCGCAGCAACAACTGAAAAATTAAAAGAAACTTTTATTGAGTTCAGCGTAAAAGCGGATGTCGGTAATGTAATTTGCGGACCGGTTATTACATGCTATGAAGTTCATCCCGCTCCAGGCGTGAAAGTTAATAAAATTACAAGTCTTGAAAATGAAATTGCGATGGCTATGCAGGCGAAAAGCATCCGCATTGTTGCTCCTATTCCCGGAAAAGATGCTGTGGGAATTGAACTGCCGAATCAAACAAGAAGAATGGTTACTTATTCACAGCTTGTCCATACAGACAAATACGCTAAGGCGAATAAGAAAATGATTTTACCATTGTCGCTTGGTCAAACAATTGATGGTGAAGCTTTTATCGATGATCTTACTAAAATGCCGCATTTGCTCGTCGCGGGCGCAACAGGTTCGGGAAAATCCGTCTGTATTAATACTATTCTGATGAGCATGCTTCTCAAGTTCAAACCTAATGAGCTTAAACTAATACTTGTTGACCCTAAACATGTAGAATTGGTTCCTTATCATAATTTACCGCATCTGCTTTTTCCGGTTCTTAATTCTCCTGATAAAGTTCCTGACGCACTTGAATGGCTGATAGAAGAAATGACATTACGGTATAAATATTTTGCGCGTTTCGGTGTTCGAAATATTCAGATGTTTAATGAAAAAAGGAAAACTGATAAACGTCCGCTCGAAATTAAATCAGGCGCTGAAACAAGAGATGTTCCTGAGTTTCTACCTTATATCGTTCTCGTTATTGATGAATTGGCTGACCTTATGATGGTTGCTAAAAGCGAAGTCGAAGGAAGAATTATCCGTCTTGCCCAGCTTGCGCGTGCTGCGGGAATCCACATGATTATCGCAACGCAAAGACCTTCAACAAATGTTATTACAGGACTTATTAAAGCGAATATTCCGGCGCGTATAGCTTTCAGAACTACATCAAATATTGATTCCAGAGTAATTTTGGACCAAATGGGAAGCGAAAAACTTCTCGGTTCAGGAGATATGCTTTATAAATCTCCGAACGCGAGTTCGATTATCAGACTTCAAGGCGCTTTCGTCTCCGAAGACGAAGTTAAAAATGTTACAGATTTTATTCGCGAACAAAGACAACCTGATTACGTTGATCTCGAAATCGTTAAAGCTAAACAACAAAATGACGAAGTGTTTCATGATGATAAAATCGATGAGGCAATCAGAACAGTGGTTACTTCAGGACAGGCAAGCGCTTCTTATCTGCAAAGATCTCTTAGAGTTGGTTACGCCCGTGCGGCGAGTCTTATTGATATAATGGAAATGAAGGGGATTGTCGGCCCGAAAAGAGGAGCTAAACCGCGCGATATATTAATTACTCCGGAAGATTTACCACCTATTGCTTAATGATAAATTATTGAATAAATGTTATGCAGGAAAATAATATAAATATGCCGCAGAATCTCAATCTCGAAACCACGCCCGAGGAAACTATAGGCCAAATTATCAAACGGGTTCGTTTGGAGAAAGGTGTTAGAATTGAAAATGCCGCTTCTGAAACTAAACTTAAAGCAGCATACCTTAATGCTATTGAAAAAGACGACTTCGATGCGCTCCCGGCACCTATTTACGCAAAAAACTTTATCAGAATTTATGGAAACTATCTTGGTCTTGACGGCGTTGAACTTTCAAAAAAATACAACTCAAAAAATATCGGTATTATCGGTCTGCCGCCGCAAAAGAAACCTGCATCAACTTATTACGTATCTTTGTTTTTCCATTTCCTGTTCAGACACCCGTTCGTTTTGCTCGGAATAGCTGTTGTTATGGCGGTTTTAATCTTTTATCCGAGCGGTTCTGATAATACAGAACCCGAGATTGAAACTTCTCCTCCGGCGGCTCATGACCCTGTTGATACACTTCAACCGGCGTCTTTTGATGATTATCAACCTGTATTTGATGTTAACGAACCGCTTCCAAAATCTTAATAATGCCCAAGCTTTTTATTATTTCTCTCGGTTG
>JAOZSF010000048.1 GCA_029939815.1 bacterium | reverse complement strand
TTTAATAATTAATTAGCTAAATAGTAAGTTATTTAATAACTCAATAATTAAATAGTATGAGTGACGCAATTTCATTAAGCACAGCAAATAAAAATCAACAGGATATTTCTATTATCAGCGAACTTATGTATCAGCTGAAAGTTCGTGATGTGATGACTAAAAATGTATGCACAGTTGCTCCGGAAAATTCTTTGCGGGAAGTTCAAAAAGTAATGCGCGATAATAAAATTTCCGGCGTTCCCGTGGTTTCAGAAGGAAAGCTCGTTGGAATTATAAGTCTTGATGATATTATTCGCGCACTCGATTTCGGTGAAATGGACTGTAAAGCGGGAGAAAAAATGACCCGTAATGTCCAAACAGTCGGCGGCGGAGTTTCGGTAATAAAAGCTATCGATGAAATGGAACAATGCGGATTCGGCCGCCTGCCGGTTATAGATAAAGATTATCACCTTGTCGGAATTGTAACGCATTGGGATGTTGTAAGAAAATTAATTTTCCTTTTACAGGATGTCGTGCTTAAAGCGGAGAAAAGAGAGAGAAGTCTCGCGGAAGCAGCACCGGCTTCCGATACAGCAAATGAAATAGAAGGTGTGACCTATGAGTTTGAAGTTTGTAAAGATGATTTTGAAAATGCCGGGATAGCAGCGAGTACGGTAAAAAAGCAACTGCAGAAAATGGAGGTGTCACCCGCAATAATCCGGCGTGTAGCGGTAGCAATGTACGAAACGGAAATAAACATAATTATTCATTCTTTTGGCGGAAAAATGACAGCGGAAATTTTTCCTGACCGCATACGTGTAATTTCAAAAGATACAGGTCCCGGAATCGCAAATGTGGAGAAAGCACTTACAGAAGGATTTTCCACCGCATCGGCGAAAGCGCGGGAAATGGGTTTTGGTGCCGGAATGGGTTTGCCGAACATAAAGCGCTGTGTGGATAATTTTAAAATTGAATCCGCTGCCGGAGAATCAACAACAATAACCTTTGGCGTTCATTTCAATGACAAAGGAAATCAATCAAAATAATAATGCTTCTCAAACTGAATCGGTTTTATCGGCTGACGAAGTGCTTGACAGTTCGATTCAATATTTGAAAGGCGTTGGTCCTAAACGAGCAGCTGCGCTAAAGAAATGCGGAGTTTCCACCGTTTGGGACGCCCTCAATTATTTCCCTTACCGCCATGAAGACCGGCGGAAAATAATCCATATCAGAGATGTTGAAAACGGAGAATTTGTTACGGTTTACGGACTCGTTGACACAATTGCTTCAAGAAAAATGCGAAACAGAAAAACTCTTGTTCAGGTAAGTATCAAAGACGCATCGGGAATTATTTACGGTGTTTGGTTTAACCAGAAATGGATGAAAGACAAATTCAAAAAAGGGCAGAAAGTTCTGTTCAGCGGTAAAGCGCAAACTTCACCTTCGCTGCAAATAACAAATCCCGCAGTAGAAATTCTTCCTGAAGATTTTTTTCCCGAAGATTATGAAGGAACATTAATTCCGATTTATCGCTTAACAGAAGAAATTAACGCTCTGGCAATGAGGAAAGTTATTCAATCCGCGTTGGAACGCGGTCTTCCTTTTGTTGAGGAATATTTACCGGAAAAAGTTTTGAAACAGTTCTCAATCATGCCGCTTAGGGAAGCTTATAAAATAATTCATTCATACGATTATCCGGCGGAAAAGCTCACTGAGCAAAACATCGCGATTGCGCGGCGGCGCATTGTTATTGATGAATTCTTCGTTATTGCGATGGGCTTGCTGATGAAACGCAGAAGAACGGAGCAATTACCGTATCTTATTCATCATAAAAAGCCCGGGAAATTAGTGGTCGATTTTATAAAAAGTTTGAATTTTAAACTTACCGCCGCACAGAAAAAAGTTTCAAAAGAAATTTTGGATGACCTCGTTAAAAATAAACCGATGAACAGATTGCTGCAGGGAGATGTGGGCAGCGGGAAAACGATTGTTGCCCTTATAGCAATGCTGTCAGTTGTTGACGGTGGTTATCAAGCCGCGCTAATGGCACCGACAGAAGTTCTCGCGCGTCAGCATTTTAAAACAATCAGCAGTCAACTTCACGGAACAGGAATAAAAATAAATGTTCTTACCGGCAGTACGAAAGCAAAAGCGCGGCGGGAAATTATTGAATCACTCGCAGCCGGCGAACCGCAAATAATTATAGGTACTCACGCGCTGATACAGGCAAAAGTGAAAATTCCGAAACTCGGACTCGCGATAATTGATGAGCAGCACAAGTTCGGTGTTATGCAGCGAAATCAGCTCCGAGGTGAAACTGAACAAATAGATGTTCTTGTAATGACAGCGACACCGATACCGAGAAGTCTTGCTTTAACGGTGTACGGGGATTTATCTATTTCAACTATTGATGAGCTTCCCAAAGGGAGAATACCGATAAAAACTTATGTCATCCGACCTGAAAGATTGCCACGGGTGTGGGAATTTATTCGCAAACAGGTGAGTCAGGGGAGGCAGGCATATATAGTTTATCCGCTGATAGACGAGTCGGATAAATTACCTTTAAAGCCCGCGGTGGCGATGTATGAAGAATTGAAAGGGAAAATTTTGCCGGACTTGAAAATAGGACTCGTTCACGGTCGCGTAAAAGCAGACGAAAAGGAAAATGTTATGAATGCTTTTCGTGAAGGAAAGCTTGACGTGCTTGTCTCAACAACTGTTATTGAAGTAGGTATCGATGTGCCGAACGCGTCTGTTATGGTAATCGAGGAAGCTAATCGTTTCGGATTGGCTCAACTGCATCAGTTACGCGGAAGAATCGGTCGCGGAGGAGAAATATCGTACTGTATTCTTGTAAATAACGAGAGAGAAGATCAACCGTTAAGAGAAAAAATTAAGAAAAACAATGAACCAGTTCAGCAGGATTTACTTGAAACCACATCGAATTCCCGCCTGGCAATTATGGCGGAAACAAATGACGGATTCAGAATCGCGGAAGAAGATTTGAAAATCCGCGGGCCGGGAGAGTTTTTCGGGATTGAACAAACCGGACTTCCGGCTTTAAAACTTGCTAATTTGATTGGCGATGAAGAAGAACTCAGGTTATCGCGTCATATTGCGGATACATTATATCAATATCGTGATACACTAAAGCCGGAAACACGAGAAAAAATCCGTCACAGATTATATCGTGCGTTTGGAAAAACAATTCGCGGTGTTGACGCGGGATGAAGATAAGATATTGGAAAAAATTCAGTTTTATGTTATAATATGAGATAGTATGATAAACCTTAAATTTACATATTTATGTATCGCTGTAATGTGTTCAACACTTTCTCTTTGTGTTTGTGGAGCGCAAATTAGTGATATTAATCTTATAACTCATGCGGATAAGTTATCAGCAGACTGGAAAATCGGCAAGCAGGCAGTGAATGTTACTGTTAAAGCGAAACCGGGATGCGTGATTAGCAAGGCTGATAGCGGAATGACTGTAGGCGGGAATCCTGTTATCGTATGGGCTGAGCGGAATAAGAGCAGTAATGACAATGACATTTTTGCGCAGATGTTTTTCCTTGATGGAACAAAAATATGGAATGTTGACAGACTTCCTATAAATGTTTTTCGCGGAAATCAAACGTCTCCAAAAGTTGTTTCATCATCTGATGGCGGTTTCTTTGTAGTATGGCAAAGCGACAGTGCCGGAAAAAATAATATAAATATCTGGTGCCAAAGATTTTCTCAGGATGGAAAAGCTGCCTGGTCAACTCCTGTTCCGGTTTGCGCGTTTTCAGGCAATCAAATCAATCCTGTTATTACGACTGATATTGATGGAAGCCTTTTAGTGGCGTGGGAAGATTACCGACGGGGAAATGCTGATATTTACGGTCAAAGAATCGAACAGGACGGCTCTTTTACCGGTCCGGAAGATGGAGCGGTAATTGATGAATCCATTGGTAATCAAACGGATGTAAGATTTAAACTTGACGCTCAAGGTCAACCGACAGCATTAAAATGGAATAGTAAAAGGTCGGGATTTTTAAAGCCGGTGGTTGTAGAAACTGATATATCAAAAATGCCGATACCCGAGCCGGGGATTTTTTTCTTATTATTTCCTGGATTACTTTTTCTATTAGTTCGTTTTACCAATCGGTAAATTTTTCTTAATCTTTTTTTATCCAAACCCAAATTCGACAATTAAAATGCCGAATTTATACACTTTATACAAAAGCATGAGTTTTTACAATAAAATTATCGGTTTATTTATTATATCTTTTATAATTACATTTTTTACTGCCGAAACTCATGGAATTAATTTGTCCGCAGAAAATTGGTTCAATAATGGAGTGGCAGCTTATAATACTCAAACCAATTCTAATTATGCTGTAGACTGTTTTACTCAGACGCTTGCGGTTGTACAAAACTATGTCCCGGCGCTTATCGCGCTTGGAGACTTATATGCGGTGAGGGGTTGTGATGAAAAAGCAAAACAGTTTTTCCTTCACGCAATACAAAATCACCGCGATTCAGAATATGCGGTGCGACGATTAGCCGATCTTTATAAGGGCAATAAAGATATCTTCAAAGAAGTAAAATATCTTCAGGAAATTTTACCGAAAATAACAAATAATTATCTTCGGTTACTGATTAAAAATCGTCTTGCCGGAAGTTTGTTTTTTCTTGGAAAATTAGACGAAGGAAATGTTTATCTTTCTCAACTTCCTTTACTTACAAATTGGATGGTTGTCGGCGGATTTGACAATAACGAACGAACAGGACTCAGGAAAAAATTTAAACCGGAGACCAACCTTTCCCTAAATCAAATTTATAAAGGAAAAGAATGGGATGTGAACTGGCGGAAAGCATTTCCGTTAAACAAATTTAGAAAAATAAACTTTAAAATTATTCGACCACAAAAATGGATTGCAGCATATTTGAGAACAGGCATCATTTCCCCACATGCAACTTCCGTGGTCTTTCATTTATCTTTTTCAGGAGCTTTTCGAATGTGGATGAATGGAAAACCTATCGTGGAAAACACAAAATATCGAACTTACAAAAATTTTATGTATCGTATCCCTGTAGAACTTAAAGCAGGGACAAATCTTTGTGTGTTCAAACTATGTATGGAGGATAATAATTACATTTTTTCTGTAAATCTAACTACTTTAGATAATTCACCTCTTTTTTTAGAAAATATACAGCCTGATGATAATACAGTTCCGCTACAATGCGGCACAACAAAAAAATGGTCAAAACCCTTACCGTCTCCCGGAATAACTTTTCGAGAAAAGTTAAATAAAACAAGCGAAAATCTTTACAACAAAATAATGCTTGGAAGATATTATTATATTTTGCGAAATTTTGACGAAGCGATAAAACAAATAGAAAAACTGATGAAAAAAGGTGAAGCAGGGGCCGTTGATTTGTACTTTTTAGGAAAATGTTACACATTTAAAAATTGCGGCTCTCAGGCCATTGCCGCTTTTCGTTCAGGATTTGCTGTTGACCCGCTTGCTGTTAATAATCAGACAGCCATTGCCGCTCATTATGCTGATAGAAGTCTTTATGATTTAGCACAGCCGATTCTTGAAGAAGTCCTTTCCAAAAATACAAATTGCCTTTATGCAAGATTAGTTTTAATAAATCTTTTTAAAGAAAGGAACTGGAATGAAGATGCTTTCCGTTTGGCGCAGGAAACATGTCGCCTTTTTCCTGATTATGCAAAGGCACACAATAGTCTTGAACGCGCATCACGCAATAATAACTTTGATGAGATCAGAGAAAGAGCATTAAAAAAGTCCTTAGATTGCCGTTATAATTCTGCCGGCAGAAGATTTAATCTTTCCTGGCTTTTATTTTATCAGCGTCGATTCGACGACCTTTTTGAGCAAATAGAAATTTTAGAAAATCTTTTCCCTTATGATCCTCAAGTTCTGAATTTAAAATTAAGGGCATATATTAGTTTGCGGGATATAACAAATAGTTTTAAGATTTGCAAAAAGGCAATAGAAATTTTCCCTGATAATTTCGAATTCCATAAAAATTTAGGAGATCTTTTTTATATGGATAATAAACGTGAAAATGCCATTGATTCATATCATACCGCACTAAAATATTATCCAAGTTACCTTTGGTTAAGGCAATATCTTGATTTTCTTGAAGGCCGCGATCAGGCCTTTTTCGATAAGTATAGTTTTACAGAAAAACAAGTAAAAAATCTTGTCGAAAAATACCAAAACACAAAACCGGTTACTGTTGAAGAAATATCAAAAATTCTCTTAAAACAACATTTAGTGCAAGTCTTTTCTGATGGGTCTTCAAGACACTTGTTCCATTTTATTTGCAAAGTTCTTCATCCAAAAAGCGTGAAAAAAAATTCGTCTGTATATCTTCCGGGAGGAGCTTCCGGAAGATTGCTCCGGGCTGTAACTTACAAAAAAGACGGGAGAATTATTGAATCAACTCATCTTAACAGCAAGCAAATAGAATTCCCGGACGTGCAGGTCGGCGATACAATTGAATATAAATGTATGTGGGACAGATATGGCGGAAGTTGGATGGATGAGCACTTTTATGCAACTTATACTTTTGGATATAATCAAAGCGAAATCGTTAAGGCGGATCTAGTTCTCGCGTTTCCGACAAACAAACCTGTTTGCATATATAAACATCCCGAAAATGTAAATTATACTACATCTCTTTTTGAGAAAAGTTTTGTAAGACATTGGACTTTTACAAATATTCCAATGTTTCGTTCAGAACCTTTAGCTCCTTCTTACTATGATCTTGCTCATCGTGTTACTATATCAACTATTACCAACTGGAGTTTAATTGCAAACTGGCAGAGGGGAATGGTTAGCGAAATTACAAGAGGGAATGAAAGTGTAACAATGTTAGCTGAAGAAATTACTAAAAACGCGACTTCTGATGTGCAAAAAATTGAACTGATCTTTAATTATATTACAGAAAATTTTCGCTACACACGAATGTACGAAAATAGAATCGCAGGGATTAAACCACATCCCATTCCGGATATTCTTGCCAACCGATGCGGCGATTGTAAAGATTTGTCATTATTAATGGTGGAAATGTTAAAAGCAGTTAAAATTCCCGCTTCATTTGCATTGACAAGATCGGCAGAAAGAGGAGAAATTATTAAAAATGTTCCCACTCCCGATGTTTTTAATCATGCCATCGTTTATATTCCTCAAACAGGTGAAAAAGGATTCTTTGTTGACCCTACTTATCGATTAGGAGAATTCGATTTACTTCATTCACAATGCCAAAATGTTGAAGCTCTTATTATTGATGAAAAAAATTATATTCTTAAAAAAACATCGCTGGCTCCTCCGGAGAATTGCTCTTCTTTTAATAGTATAAAAGGAGAAATTTTTAGTGACGGAACTCTTACCGGGGCTTTTAAAGCTACTTTTTGGCGAAATGATGCAGCTATGTTTCGACAACATTTGGAAAACATTTCTAAAATTCGTGATATTGGCAGTTATATTATTGGGAAAATAGATTCAAGAGCAATGTTGCTTGACTTCAACATCGAAAACAAAAAGGCACATACAAAATTACCTTTCATTATTGATTTAACTTTTTCTTCTCCGCAATTTGCTCATATAAATAATAGCTCTATTTCGTTCACGCTGCCATTGCCTTTTGAAGCTCAAGAATATCTTAACGGATTGGAAACAAGACGCTATCCTCTAAAGTTTAAAGAGTTAGGTGAAGATGCTAAAGATTATATTTTTAAACTCCCGGACGGGTTCGATGTCGATATTGCCGAAAAAGATTGCTCGTTAGAAACAAAATTCGGTTCTTTTAATTTTAAAATTACTATTGATGATTCGATTTTAAGAATAAAATGGAAAATTGTTTTGTCAAAGCAAATGATAGAAGTTGAAGAATATCCTGATTTCCGTAGTTTTCTTGCCAAAATTTCACACGTTACAAGTCAGGTTATTGCTTTGCATAAAAAATAAAAAGTTGACATAATTGCGATTCGGCGCTCCCAAAGTAAATTTGATTTTAATAAATCATAGAGCACGGATTTATCTTTGTCTGCTAAATAAGCGCCAATAATGTAGTGTGCGGAACTGTCAACTAAATCCCAGTTGTTCACATATTTTGTATTCCTCAAATATATTTGATATATTTTTTCCTGCTCATTAGTGTCTGCCTTTGCAAAACGGGAAACCAACAGTAGTAGTGCGAATAATCTAATTTCATGGAACTCGGATTTTAAAAGTTTTGTTGCTGTATTTAATGGTATTGTTTTAAATTTTTTAACCGCTTTACGGAGAACCGGAACCCGAATACCAAGAAATTTATCTCCAAAACCATATTCTCCCCTTGCTGTTTTGAAAAAACGCTGCGAATGCGAAGCTATTTCCGCGTCAGCCAAATTTCGCAAATAGTTATTTATTTCCTGATAAAAAATTAACGTAAGTAATTCTTCTATAATATGCTGCAAAGGGGAAACGGAGTTTGAATCAACAGCATCATTTTTAAAAACTTCAATATAAGATTTATCGGAAATTTGAAGATAGAAACCGATAATTTCGTTATCCCGGACAAAATTAAAAACTTTTTTTAATTTTAAAGCCTGACAATAAAATTCTTCAGTAGCGACAAGATCTTTTGAGAAAATACAGATATGGGCGAGTTGTTTAATCACTTTTAAAAGTTAAAGATTAAAAGTTGAACGGGTTTTCAATCAACCCGAGCATACGCGGGGCACGGCGGGTGCGGTGTCAGGCACGCATTTTATGTTGATTAGCGCACAGCAGTTCGTTATTTCACCGAAGCGGGGATTTCACCAACGCCATTTAAAATATAATCGGGTCGATAGGCAAATTTGCCCATTTCTTCACGGGTTGTTACTCCGCTAAGCACAAGAGTAGTTGTAATTTCCGCTTCAACACCGGCGAGAATATCTGTATCCATTCTATCGCCGATAATTGCTGTCTCTTCTCTTTTGCATCCGAGTCTTTTTAACGCGTGACGCATCATGAGAGGATTGGGTTTTCCGACATAATACGCTTTTGAGTTCGTGGTGAGTTCGATTGGCGCCATCAACGCGCCGGTAGCGGGAATAATCCCTTTTTCTGTTGGTCCGGTCAAATCGGGATTTGTGCCGATTAATTTTGCGCCTGCCATTACTAAATTAACGGCATGCTCAAGTTTATCGTAATTATAACCACTGGATTCGCTGACAACAACATAATCGGGATTTGAATCATTCATTGAAAATCCGGCGTTATAAAGCGCGTTTGTTATTCCGGCCTCACCGATGACAAAAACAGTTCCGCCAGGACATTGTTGCGCGAGGAAAGTTGCTGTAGCGAGAGCGCTGGTATAGAAATGTTCTTCTGAAATATCCAAACCGAGACGTAGTAATTTTTCGTGAAGTTCACGCGGAGTTTTTGCACTGCTGTTAGTTAAAAACAGAAACTTTTTTTGGTTGGTTTTCAGCCAGTCAACAAATTCAGGAACTCCCGGAAGTAATCTGTTCCCGTGATAAATCACACCATCCATATCGCAAATAAATGCTTTTTTATTTTGTAATTTTTTCATAATGTATAAAAAGGTCGTAAGGTAAAACACACCCCGTCGCTCCGCGCCACCCCTCTCAAGAGGGGATTTAATCAAAAC
>JAOZSF010000428.1 GCA_029939815.1 bacterium | reverse complement strand
AGGACGTTATTAAACGTTCGTTTCAGCGCGAGGAACGTACTCGCATAAATCATAAAATTAAAGCTCGTGAAGTCAGGCTTATCGCTGATGACGGTAAGCAGCTTGGGGTCGTTTCGCTTAGCAAAGCCCTTGAAGAAGCTGACAGTAGAAATCTCGACCTAGTGGAAGTTGCTCCGGGAGCCAAACCGCCTGTCTGCAGAATTCTGGATTTTGGAAAATACAGATACGAGCAGACCAAAAGAGAAAAGGAAGCGCGGCATCACAGCCATAAGGTAAAGACGAAAGAAATCAAGCTCAGACCGAACATCGGTACTCATGATTATGACTACAAAAAAAATCATGTGATCGATTTCTTGCAGCACGGGGACAGAGTTAAAGTCACCTGCTTTTACCGCGGTAGAGAAATGGCTCATCAGGAAATTGGCCGCGAGCTCGTAAATAAAATGGTGGAAGAAGTCCAGGAATACGGCGCTGTGGAAAGCCCGCCGAAAAAAATGGGCAATACATTCAGTGTTGTTCTTGGACCTGTAAAATTAACAAAAAAATAATCGCATTTTGTGATTAAACGCAAAATATAACCAGGAGATTTTAATGCCTAAAGTAAAAACAAGAAAAGCTGTAAGCAAACGTTTCAGAATTACTAAAAACGGGAAAGTCGTTCGCAGCAGCTCTAAAAAAAGACATCTGCTGACTTGCAAAAACAGAAAGAAAAAACGCGACCTTAGACAACCTAAAAACGCGTCAGCTCCAGATTCAAAAAACATTATTAAAATGCTTCCTTACGCGTAAAGGAAGAAATGATTGCAACGATTGAAACGATTGAAATGATTGAAAAATCACAAAATCATTAAATCGTCAAATCATTGAATATTTAATATAACCGCACAGGTAAAAGGCCACCATGCGGTTAATAACCATAATAACTAAAGGAGTATATTATGCCAAGAGCCACAAACGGTCCTGCTTCACATCGCAGGAAAAAAAGAATCTTCAAACAAACAAAAGGTTTCGTAGGCGGAAGAAAAAATCTTCTCCGCTCTGCTAAAGAAACACTTAACAGAGCCCTCGCTTACGCTTTCCGTGACAGACGTGTCAAAAAACGTAACTTCAGAAAACTCTGGATCACAAGAATAGGTATCGCTGCAAGAAACGGCGGCACTACTTATAACGCTTTTATCAGCGGCTTGAAAAAAGCTAATATTGAACTGAATAGAAAAGTTCTCGCGAATATCGCCGTTCATGACGAAAACGCGTTCAACGAACTTATCAAAATCAGCAAAAACGCGTAAATTTAAGCGGGCTTAACCGCCCGCTTTTTTCAACCGACAATTTTTGTGGATTGCATTCAACAAAAATTGTCGGTTGAAAACCAAATTCTATCCCGGACTCAACAAGACCGGCTACAAAAGAACACTGACCTCTTGCCACCTATGATCGCAAATCTCATAAATCAATTAGAAAATATCTGCAAAGAAGCGGAAATTGAAATCGCTTCAATTGCTTCACTTGCACAACTAAATGAGATTAATATCAAATTTCTCGGTAGAAAAGGACTCGTCTCAAAATTAATGAGCGAAATGAGAAACCTTTCACCTGAAGACAAGCCCAAGCTTGGTCAAAAAGCGAATGAAGTTAAAGGCAAAATCACAGAAATTTTAGAAAAAAAAGAAGTTGAACTGCAGGCAAGCGAAGACGAAGAAAAAATAAAAAAAGATAAAATCGATGTCTCTCTGCCGGGTACTCAACAAAAAATCGGCGGACTTCACCCGCTTACTCAAACCATTAACGAAATTATTGATATTTTTGTTCACCTCGGTTTTACTGTCGAAGAAGGCAAAGAAATTGAAGATGAATGGCATACTTTCGATGCGCTAAATATTCCGAAATCTCATCCGGCGCGTGATGTTCAGGATACATTTTTTGTAAAATCTTCGCCGGAAATCGATTGCTCGGATAATCAAACTGTACTGCGGACTCACACTTCTCCGGTTCAAGTCAGAGTTATGCAAAACTCCACCCCGCCATTAAGATTTATCGCGCCGGGACGAGTTTACAGAAACGAAACTATCGATGCTTCTCACTATTCAATGTTCCATCAGGTTGAAGGTCTTTATGTAAATGAAAATGTTACTTTCGCGGAACTTAAAGGCACTTTACTCGCATGGGCTCACGCTTATTACGGACCGGAAGTTGATCTTCGTTTCCGACCAAGTTATTTTCCTTTTACAGAACCAAGCGCGGAAGTGGATGTTACATGCACGATGTGCAGCGGAAAAGGATGCAGCGTTTGCAAACAAACCGGCTGGGTGGAAATTCTTGGCGCCGGAATGGTTCATCCGAATGTCTTTAAATCCGTTGGTTATGACCCGGAAAAAGTTTCCGGGTTCGCTTTCGGTATGGGTCCCGAAAGAATCGCTATGCTCAAGCACAGGATTAACGATATCCGACTTTTATACGAAAACGACACCCGTTTCCTGAAGCAGTTTGTATAAAATTCTATAAGCATCTTGCTTATGGATTAAGTCCCCCTTTGAAGGTCTCTGACCCCGCGTATGCCGGGGGG
>JAOZSF010000427.1:1250-2568 GCA_029939815.1 bacterium | reverse complement strand
TAACTTATGAGTTTGGCGGCAAAAAATTATCATTGATGTCAAAAAATTATTTTGGAACAAATATTTTTGCTTATGTTACCAAAGATAAATATTTAGAAAAAGCTGAAAAAATAATAATAAAAATATATTTATATGATTATAAAATCAGCAAAATAACAACAAATGATATTCCAAGTAATGATGGCGAAATGATAGAACTTGCAAGAATAATAGATACACAAGCGTATATCAATCAATCACAAAATGAATGTTATAATTATATTTTCAGCAATTACTGGTATGCGATGAATGTTAATCAGAGAAAGGAAAAATTCAACAAGTTTTTTGAGAATTCAGATTATCCTGATTTTTTATTATGTATGATGTCAAAGTACGCCGAACCGGATTGGTTTAAAGGATCAGTTTCAATGCCTTACCTAAAAATCAACAATCATAAACTTCAAAAAATATATAATGAAGAGCAAGTTAAGAGGTTTCTATTTTTTGCTAATAGTCTTGGACTTTACAAATTAAATTCCGAGGATTTATTAGTATGCGCATCACCATTAATAAGGAAAATTTGTGCAAATTACATTGCGCGGAATCGTCATTCTCGTTTTAGAAATATAAGTTCTCAAGGGGAAAAAAATATTTTCAATATTCTCAAAGCCGAGAAAAGTGCATTACCGTATTACAGGAAGTTCTATAAAAATGTAAAAGACTATAAAGTGAATGATTATCTAAAAATATTAATAATCAATCCTGAATCTTACATTTCTGACGATTTTAAGATTATTAAATATTTATTAAAAGTAAGAAAAATAGATTTAAATGACACGCTGCTATTCAGTTTAGACAGACCTGAAATTTTCGAATATATTAAACATGAAAAATCTTTAAAAATCTATCATTCTACATATTGCAGAGAATTCTTACCACGAGAATTTAAATCAACAAACGCTTTTGACGTTTTCTGCAAGCTAATTCCAAAAAAAATAAACTTAGATCTTTTCGCAAATGCCTTTTCAAGAATTAAAAATGAAAATGCTGTAAATAAAACAATAAAAATACTTTTAGATTATCCTTGTTATTTTGTCTATATTGCTCAAAGCGATGCAATCAATCGCGCGGAAATAATGAGACGCTTTGCAAATGAAAGCCATGAGTATGATATAAGTGCCTCAGTTATTTGTAATTATCCTTTTCCCGGCGCGGGTGAAACTTTAAAATCCATTCGTGATAAATGTTCAGAAACAAACAAGCTGAAGATAGATGAATTTTTGAAAATGACAGAACACTAAATCCAAACCACTGAATTTGTAGTAAAATCTCTACCACG
>JAOZSF010000427.1:0-1150 GCA_029939815.1 bacterium | reverse complement strand
AAAACATACGGTTTTGTTAAATCGACTTGTTAAAAAATGCGTTTATAGCGAAATAACCCGCTATTTTGTATAATATTGGTTATATGAATAACCATGCGAAAAAATATCATCCCGGCTTTCGGGGATTGGAATATATTGCCGAAACATCGGTTCCATTAGATAAAATCTCACCGCTGCAGTTTAATGCCGGTGAAGAAAATACTTTTGTGGCTTCGTATAAACGGCTGTTGCAAATAACCGGCAGCGATGTCCCCTATTGGTACTTAATGGCGGTTTCCGGAGCGGCATTTCGATTGCAGATTCATTGCAACAGCTGGAGAATGAACTCTCCTGATATTCTCACAGGTTTTTCTTTAACCAAACATTTGTTCAATGCTTTCGGCGTTGAATGTGAGTGTGAATGGGTATGCTCCAATCCTGAAAAAATAAAAATCGCGCGCGAAAAAATTCTCAAAAATATTAAAACCGGATTGCCGTCTATCGGGTTGAGTTTGGACGGCAAAGCTTATCACGGGTTAGTAATCGGTTATACCGCACGTGATAAATTGCTTGCGATAGATTATTCGATTCCCGGAATGCCACATGCTGTAGCGGAAAAACTTGTCTGGTGCTACCACATTCCGACAAAAAAGAAAGAAGCGATGAGTAAAGATCAGCAGTTCGCGCAGACGTTTTCTCTCGCGGAAAAATTATACACAACGGAAAGGGAAAGAACTTTTCATATCGGTTTTGACGCTTATGATTATTGGTACAGCACACTGACAAATCCGTCTCACCACGACCCGTACAAAGATGACTGGCTGACCATCGAGCGCAACAACGGAAATCACTGGATAATGTTAAATTTAATTGACGCGAAGAAAAGTTCCGCGAAATTTTGTTTGGAAATGGAAAAGGATTTTCCCGCATTTGCATCTCATCTTCAAACTCTCGCCGAGCTATACACTTCAATGACGGAAATTCTTCAGCCATTGCTTGACAGACGGATTGTGCGTCCGCATAAAGACATAAATCCCGCGCGGCCGTGGACAAAATATGAACGTCGCAAACAAGCGCTGGCATTGATGGAAGTAAAGAAACTGGAAAAAGCGGCATTGGAGGAGATAAAGAAAATCAATAAATCAACCTGATTAGTGGGTGCTCAAAAAGG
>JAOZSF010000426.1 GCA_029939815.1 bacterium | reverse complement strand
AGCGGTAGCGGTTGCAAAATCTTTCACATGAGAAATAGAGATTTGTATATTAATTAAACCGTTTGAATCAATATACTCTTTCGCTTTAGAATGAAAAATTATTGAGGGCATGCCATTTCCCAGATGAGTAATTTCAACATCTTTCCACGAAATACCATTATCATTGTCAACGCGCAATGCTTTATATACAGCTTCTTTGGCTGCAAAGTGACCCGCAATGGTTTGGTCAACATTGCCTGAGTTCATGCAATATTCGCATTCATTATCAAGGAGGACACGTTTAATAACCGCATCACGCTTTTTTGCCACACGGGCAACATCAATAATATCCGTGCCAATGGTAATCATAGTAAAAAAGATACGCGGAAAGCTTAAGCAGCCACCCGCGTTATAAGTAAGAGCAGTAAATGGTGTAAATAAATGATATTAGTCAACGGTTTTATCAGTAGCGTTTGTATTCTCCATCAGAGAATCCGTTGCGCTAACCGCTAAATCATTATCATTTGTAGCAGACATTTTTTCGGTTTCTTCCATTGTCGGCAAAAGAGCACGGCTGGAAGACTGCGAAGAAGAATACTTTACACCGGCCATAATTGAATCTTGAGAATGTTTGCTTTGCCATGTAACAGCAAGACAAAGAATCATAAAGGCGATAGCAAAGATTTCTGTTGCTTTAGTAAGAACATCGCTTGCTCTGCTTCCAAATACGGCTTGGCCTTCACCCATACCCAGGGCGCCGGACAAACCGGCACCTCTGCCGGATTGAATAAGAACGACAGCAACGAGAGCCAGGCTTGTGATAACAAGTAAAGTAATAAGTAAAATATACATAATAATAAATAAATAGATTATAATAATCAACCAACCGACTACAAACTTTCTGAAAAATAATCAGAAGAATTTAAATAATCGATTGGTAATAAAACTGAATAAGCACTACCCCGCCTGGACTCGAACCAGGAATTAGGATACCAAAAACCCTGGTGTTGCCAATTACACCACGGGGTAAGTAATATTTTCAGTCAAAACTATATGCAGTAATTAAGTGTCTTATCTTTCGGACTGGTCGTAATCCTGCCATACAAAATAAGGAACACGATACTGATCATACACTGTAAAAGTATCATCAACAGTGCCGAAAGTAGCCAAATCCATAACGCCTGCAACCGCTCTTACGAAAGTAAGTCCACTGCCTTTGAAAATCCCCTTTAAAGGTCCGATAAAAGGATTAGCAGCAGTTTCCAGGTACATTGCGCGCGGAAACTCAACCCAGCATGATGCACAATTAATTACGCCGCGCGACATTTTGAATGACCATTTTTCAAACCATCCGTCAGCGCCTTGCGGCTGCATCATAATCATGGCCTCATCACTTAAAGTGCCTGGATAAACTTTATTATCGACTGCGTTAGCGATTACTGAAGAAAATACAACGATTACTGTTAGAAGAACACACCATTTTTTCATGCCATACTCCTTGTTTAGTTAACTTTATTTGGTGTTAATTTATTAAATATACTACAATTTAAAACTCACAATTTATCTCGATTGAGGAAGATTAATTTCAAATTTGAACGTCTTCACTCCCCGTACATCACTCAATTTTTTTATGTTACGTGCCGCTCTGGCTTTGGATTCAGTCAAAGTCTTTAACGTTATCTGTATTTTTCTGGGTAACGAATTGCGGTCAATCGATTCCCAGTTACCGGCAATCCATTTACCTTTCTTTGAGCTCCAGTATTTAACTTTAAAAGCAACAATTCCAAAAGCAAAAGGTTCAACATATTTGGATTCAAAATCCAAAGCCGGCCAATGCGGCTCATTATAATTCCACATATGTTTATTTTTATATAATCTCCACAATTCATAATCTTTCCAGCCTTTATCAGAAGGTTTTATCTGATAACCAATTTCAACCAAGCCGCGTTCGGTCGTACAACCAAAACGTAAAACGCTGTCTTCCCGTGACAGTTGTTTGATTTCAAAGTATACCTGTTCGCCATCCGGACGGTTATTATTAATAATAGCCTGCTGCAGTTCCCTATTAAACTGTTCAGTTGCCGAGCGAATATTCTGCATAACTTCAGCTTCTTCACCGGTTCTGCGTGTAACGTTGCTTGCCTGATTAAAAGCAACCATAAGCGAAGCCATCAGGATTCCCAGCACAGCGATTGAAACAAGGATTTCGATAAGAGTGAATCCCTTAATGAATTTCAGATTTATAATTTCGGATTTTAGATTTTTCATTATTAAAATAAACTAAAGCTCAATTTCAAAATTATTTCTTCTTTCCGTACTTAATTGACGGATAAGGATTATGCACTCTGAAAACCTGTCTTAAGAAAGGAAGATTTTTTTCTTTTTCCTTAACTATGGAAAGGTCAAGCGGAGTTTTCTTTTCCGCAATTTGATTTCGGGTATAAACTTTAAATTCCACCTGAAAAAAAACTCCTTTCACACCTCTCTTCCCAATCTTCGAGTCCCCTCTTTTGCCAATATCATCGACAGAATACTGCCAGAAATATTTATCATTATCTTCAAAAGGATAAACTTCAGATTCATAAACAGGTCC
>JAOZSF010000425.1 GCA_029939815.1 bacterium | reverse complement strand
GATTCTTCTGAAGAAATGTTCACGGCTGCCGCGCCGGAAATTCCGTCACCGAATTTTTCGCAAAGTTCCAAGGCGCATTTTTCAGCTCCCTCAATATTCAGATCCGCGATAACAACATAAGCGCCTTCTTTCGCTAATTCTTCGGCGATGCCTTTTCCAAAGCCCTGAGCGCCGCCGGTAACAACAGCTATTTTTCCCTGCAATCGTCCGGCATTTGATGCGAGCGAGATTTTTTTACGGTAGCTTTCCACTTCCCAGTTTTCAATAAAAAGTCTGAATTTATCTGCAAGATAGTTTGGTCCGCCAAATGCTTTTGTAAGTTGAGCGACTAACGCGCCGTCTTTTGCGACTGCCATCGCTGTCTGGGCGGTTTTAACGCTTGTGCCTGAAGTAAAAACAGCGCCTTTTTGACTAACAACAATCGGTAAATACCCTTTTCCCTTTTCAAATGCTGAAATATTTTCAGATGAAACTTCACCGGAAAATGAATACGATTTCGTGTAAACTATGTGGTCGGGTGATAACGGACCCTGGGGAACTGCAAATGGAGCAGATGACGCTACGGCAACGCGGTCATCGGCACTCATAAGAGTTCTGAGTTTTGGAGCTGTGGATAGAACAGCGTTGTCATCAATTTCACCTGTGATGAGTTCTGTTGGAATATCAGCTTTTTTATATTCCGCATCAAGAGTATCCATAATATTTTTATAGATTTTATCAATTTCATCAGCAGAATCAGCAGCAACAAAAACACCGTGGTTTTGCAGAAAAACTACCGAGGGCTGCTTACCGTTTTTCGCACTGTACTCATCAAGACGATTTTTAACTCCGGCGGCAAGAGTGTATCCCGGGTCAATATATTCTACCCACAAAGCTTCCGGAAAAAGTTTTTTACAAATTTCTTCTGCCTGAACAGAACAAGTCATTCCGTTTACGGCTGCGGGATGAGTATGCACAACAAATTTAGCATCAAAAATATTGTGAAGAGGAGCTTCAACTGAAGGGCGACCGCTGTATCCCGGAGCGATAGCGGCGAGCATAACGTTTTTGACGATATTTTCTCTTTCGGAAGAAATTTCAGGATAATCCTGATTGAAGAGGGAGTGTAATTTCGTGCGGTTCATCTTCAGAAACTGGTCTTCTTTGATCGTGGCGAGAGCGGTCCCGCTGGGTTTAACCCACAGAAACTCATTATTTTTCACGGAAGTATTTCCACCGCCTGCGAGAACGAACGCGGAATTTCCGCCGTATTTATTTGACAAATCGGTAATAATTTTAATTTCTTTTTCCAAAACAAACTCCATCATAGTTGGTTATTTTATTGCAGTTATATTATTCTGTATTATAACGATAAGCGGAAAATGACGCAAGCGGATACCGGGAATTTTGGATTGTTTTTCTATTGATTAAGTGGTACAATAGAGTCAAGAGCCATATTAATTACAATTTATTAATTGTAGAGGGAAATTTTTGTGAAAAAAATATTTTGTTTAATTTCTATTATTGTACTAATTTCCTGTATGGAAAAAAACACCACATCTCAATCTATGAATAATCCTAAATACAATAAATTAACAAAAGAAGAAGAAAATATTATCATTCATAAAGGAACCGAGCCTCCTTTTTCAGGAAAATATAATGACTTCTCCAAAAAAGGCGTTTATACTTGTAAACAGTGCGGAGCAAAATTATACAGCTCTAACGATAAATTTAACTCATCATGTGGCTGGCCGAGTTTTGATGACGAAATTCCCGGCGCGATAAAAAAGCAAACCGATGCTGATGGCAGAAGAACAGAGATCCTTTGCGCGAAATGCGGCGCTCATCTAGGTCATGTTTTTATCGGCGAGAATTTAACTCCTAAAAATGTCAGGCATTGCGTGAACTCGCTATCAATGAATTTTGCGCCTGCGATAGATGCTCCGAAAAAAGAAGCAACAGCTTTTTTTGCCGGCGGATGCTTTTGGGGAGTTGAATATTTGTTTGAAAAAAAAGGCGGTGTGATTTCCGCTGAATCGGGCTATATGGGCGGGAAAACTGAAAATCCAAGTTATGAAGATGTCTGCGCGAAAAAAACAGATCATCTCGAAGCGGTAAAAGTTATCTATAATCCGGAAAAGATCAGTTACGAAGATCTTACAAGATATTTCTTCGAAATACACGACCCAACGCAGTTTAACGGGCAGGGACCGGATGTTGGCGAGCAATACTTATCGGCAATTTTTTATAATAATGATGAAGAAAAAAAGACAGCTGAAAAATTAATTGAGACGCTTAAGCAGAAAGGTTATAAAGTTATTACCAAATTAATTCCCGCGGAAAAGTTCTGGCCCGCGGAAGATTATCATCAGAATTATTATAAGAAAAAGGGAGGTCAGCCCTACTGCCATTTTTATCAAAGCAGATTTTAAAAACCTGCTGTGAGCGCATGTGAATTCTGCGGTTTCCAAATTCGTCTTATCTTTCGACATTTTTGTTTTCGGATTCCAAAACGCGAAATCTTTCCAACTTAACTTAAAATTAACTTCCTTACTCTCGCCCGGCTTAAGAAAAATTTCTCAAATTCTTTCCATT
>JAOZSF010000424.1 GCA_029939815.1 bacterium | reverse complement strand
ATAGGGCTTATAGGGCAAATTCGTCCTATAAGTCCTCTTTAAACCAACCAACCAACAATGAGAAAAAATACTCTTAACCGAAGAGATTTTTTAAAAGCTCTCGGTGGCGCTGCGACTGCATCGGCTTTCTTTTCAACAACAGGTTTTGCCGCAGGCATATTATCAAACGCTTTCACTAAAATAGGAAAGCGGCCAAACATTGTCTTTGTTCTTGCTGACGATCAGCGCGCAGATATGATGAGCTGTTCCGGAAATCCTTACATCACAACTCCACATTTCGACAGAATGGCTAAAGAGGGAGTAATGTTTGAAAATGCTTTCGTTAATGTGGCAGTCTGCTCTCCTTCCAGAGCATGTTTTTTGACAGGGAAAAATGCTCACGAAGTTGGTGTCCCGGGTATTATTAACAACGCGCAGACTTTTCATCGAAACGAAATTACTTTTCCGCAGCGCTTGCACAAAGCCGGCTATGCAACAGCACATTTTGGAAAATGGCATCTTGGTGAAGGTGAAAAAGCAAAACCGGGTTACGATGTGTGGAAAGGGTTTCATGCCGTTGGTCCTTATTTCAATCCAACTTTGAGCGGTACCGGTGAACCAAAACAATACAAAGGTTTTACGGATGATGTTTTAGCGGAACTCGCAGCCGATTACATAAAAAAAGCCGCTAAAGAAGACAAACCGTTCTGTGTTTTTGTAGGGTTAAAAGCGCCGCATCTTCCTTTTCAATTTCCGCCGCGATATAATCATACTTTTGATAAAACAAACATCTCTAAGCCGGTTTCTTATGATGAAGATTATGTTATGAACAACAAGCCGGCATTTGAAAATCTTCCCTGTAATATTAAAATTAGAGAATTTGTCGGCGGACTTAAAATGTTTAGTAATTCCTGGGATAAATATGTTAAATCTTATTATCGCTCGGCACAGTCGCTTGATGATTCGCTCGGCACAATATTGAAAGCGGTTGATAATTCCGGAGCCGCAGAAGACACTATTGTAATTTACACAAGTGATCACGGATATTCGCTTGGCGAACACGGTCTCACCGAAAAACATTATGCCTATGAAAAATGTATTCGTATTCCAATGCTTGTTCGTTACCCAAAAATGATTAAACCCGGCATTCGCAGAAAAGAAATGGTGCTGAATATGGATGTTGCACCAACTTTACTCGACCTCGCTGATGTTCCTATTCCGAAAGATGTTGAGGGAAAAAGCTGGCGCCCGCTTTTTGAAGCCAAGACCGGAAAAGAGCAGGATTTTCGCGATGATTTCTTATATTATCTTGAAGGACTTCACCTTGCTGTACGTACAAAAAGATACAAATTAATTGAATGGCCGAACACAAATTTTTCTGAACTTTATGATTTGGAAAAAGACCCTGATGAATTAAAGAATTTAATTGATGAGCCCGCTTACACAAAAATCAGAAAACGTTTAAAAAACAGACTTGAAGAGTATAAAAAAGAAACTGATTTGCGGAAAAAAGAAGAATTAAAAATCGCTGAACCTTATTTCATAGGTCCGTTTAACAACAAACAGGAACCCGAACTGTTGAAAAAGGCGTTGGCAATTTCCACTTTCAGCGGCACGCCAATTAAGGTTAGCGGAAAAACTTTTTCATGGAAAAAAGTACAAGCGCCAAAGACAATCGGACCTAATTCTTTGAATAACGCTAAATGGATTTGGTTCCCGGAAGGTGAACCTCAACTTTCAGCAGCGCCCGGAACAGTATATTTCAGCAGAACAATTTCAATCCCTGAAAATAATAAAATTATTAATGCCGGGCTTTTAGTTGGGGCAGATAATCGGTACACTGTTTTTATTAACGGCATAAAAGTCGGTGCGGGTGTTGGTTGGGAATCTTCACAATCAATTGATTTAACAAAAGTTCTGTGCGCCGGTGAAAACAAAATTGTTATCGAAGCAAAAAACGATGGGGAAAAAGCAAACCCGGCCGGGCTTATTGCCTCTTTATGCGTTGAATTTGATAAAGCTGCTCCCCTATTCGTAAAAACCGATAAAAGCTGGAAAAGCTCCAAAAATAAAAAGAAATGGATTAACGCTAAAGTTCTTGGAAAATACGGCTGCGCTCCGTGGGGTGGTAGTAAAAGCGGAATAAATATTAAAAAGCTTTGCGGTAACGCTGCTTCAGGAAATTTCCTTATTGGTTTTCCTGTAGAAGTTCAAGGCAAAAAAGACCCCTATATTCGCGTAATGTTAACTCCTGCAAGAACTCCTGTTACAGGTTATTCTAATGGTGAATTAGTTTACGAACGAGGAAAAAACGGAGTTTTTGACCCTTTTAATTTCACTTTAAATCCTCCATTAAAATCCGGCAACAATTCAATCGTTTTTAAAGGAAAAATAGAAAATCTGCCTTCATTATCAATAAATGTATCTTCATACATTGACAAAGTGAAAATACCGGGCGCAATAAAATCAAAAGTTACAAAATTATGAAAAAAATAACTGTTATTTCTCTAATCTTTATAATTTTTACCGCCGGTTTTGTCGTCGCAGATGTTGTTAGCAATTTCCCTTACTCAGAAAGTTTTGAAAATACTTTTGG
>JAOZSF010000423.1 GCA_029939815.1 bacterium | reverse complement strand
ATTATGAAAAACAAGAATATAGACATAGACAAACAACTTAAATCGCTTTTCGATAAGAAAAAAAAGGATAATTCTAACTTTCCTATCGAAAATAATGTCGATTACTATTTGCTCAGCAAGTTTATCGAAGGTAAAACTTCACCGAAAGAAAATATTCTGATTGAGCAGTTGAAAAAAACCGACCCGATAATCGCGGAACTATTATCGGAATCGCTAAATGCGGAACAATCTGATAATAACAACTCTTCTTCACCGCTAACAGTTCACACACCTCCATTTTTCCCACGCTTTTCCCGATTTTTTCGATACGCGGCTTGTATAGCCGCATTACTCGCCGGAACGCTTGTAATTACTATAATTCTACGCCCGCAAAACAAAACCGAAAATCAGAAACCGATAAATATTCCGGCAAGGCGTTCTCTTGTTCCAACACGCGGCGGAGGAACAGATGAACCTGTAACCAACAAAAACGAAAAAATAAAAAAAGAAGGAGTAAATCTTTCCGTTATTGAAATCGATAACGGTTCGGGTAAACGACAAAACTTGAAATTATACGATACGTCCCGTGCGCTGCTCATCGGTATAGATGAATATGACCACCACACAAAATTCCCCCGACTGAAATCTGCGGTGCGGGACACATTGAAAGTTCGTGCAAAATTGAAACAATTTCAGTTTGATGATATTGTTACTCTTTTAAATAAAGATGCCACAAAACAAAACATTTTAAAAAAATTACGAAAAATGATAAGCGCGGCATCCCCAAATGGCGCGCTTTTTATTTATTTTGCCGGACATGGTGATAAGCTGAAAACAACGGAAGGCGATAAAGGTTTTATTATTCCTTACAACGGGACGCGAAATCCCAAAAGGTTTAATGAGAAAAATATTACGCTGGATGCTATTAAAAAACTTATTTTAAAGAAGGGTCCTAAACATACTTATATCGCCTTGGATTGCTGCTATTCAGGACTAATATGCTCGCGGGGCGGTTCTCCTTTCGTTCCTTCCGCGCCGGATTTCTTTTACCTGAAAATGGTAACTTCAAAACCCGTTGTTCAGGTTCTTACCGCTTCCGGAAAACAAGGAGAATCGGTGGATGGATTATTTGCGCAGGAATTTGTTGCCGCACTTGGTCAGGCACAATCACGACCATTTATTACAGCAAAAGAGATCGATAGCTATGTAACCGAAAAAGTAAAAAAACGGGCTTATGAAGAGTACCGCTTTAAACAAATTCCCGAACATACAGCTTTGCTTCGCGGCGGCGGTGAATATGTCTTCGCGCGCGCGGACCAGCCGGGAGCTTCATCTTCATCGCCGGAATTGTCTCTTGCTGCTACTTATCGTCTGCCTGTTGAAAATCATTATTCACTTGAAACGGCAGATTTAGATGATGACGGTGGCCTTGACTTTATTGAGTTCGGCAGTAATTATATTAAAGTAATAGATAAAGCAGGAATCATAAAAAACGAAAGATGTTTTGACCGATATATAAAAAGAGAGCCCAATTTTATTAAAAATGTTAATTACGACAGTTATCTTGAAATATCGCTTTCAATGAATATAGGAACTAATCTTTGCTTTGTAATTCTCGATAAAAATCTTAATACAATTAAAGAATTCTATATACCAATCGGAAAACCGGCTGTCCGTTACGACAGGTTAAAATCATACGTAACATGTTCATTTATTGATGATATTAATTCTGACTATCGGCAGGAGTTGGTTGCCACACTTGCAACAGGATTTGACCTTACGCCCCGTTGCGTTTCCTGCTTTGATTATGATACGACAAAACGGAATTGGAGTTATAAAACCGGACCGCCGCCTACGGAAGTTGTTCTCAATATCGATGAAATTTCCGGTGAAAAATCTCTTCTTGTGGGTTCTTATAGCGTGGCTAACGGATATAAAGAACCGCGCGGTTCTGATGATGAACATGCTTACATCTGGCTGTTAAATTCTGATGGAACTGAGCGTTGGAGAAAACAGCTTGGCAATCATTTCACTTTTGCAAACGGGAAATTTGTTGATCTTAACAATGACGGGAAAAACGAAGTTCTTACATATTTATCAACTCGTTATGAATTTAAAGAAAATAAAGACGGAAAATATGACGACAGAGGAAATGTTTCTCTTTTTGACTTGAACGGGAATTTAATTTATCAGTTCACTAATAATCTGTCGGTCCTGAGTCTTGCTGTTTTGCCAAACTATGTTGAAAATCAGTTTGACGTTCTAATAGCCACCCGTGGAGGCAATCTTATTTTGCTTGATTCAAATTTGCAAATAAAAAAACATATCAAATTCATAAATAAATCCGGTAAAGTTTCGATAGTTAAAGTCAAAGGATTTATGGATACTTTTTTCGGACAGTTTGTTGTCGCGTTCTGTTATGAAGAGGACAGATTTGAGAAAAATGTTGAAACAGGATATGGCAATTCCGCAAAATTTTTCAATTCGCATATCGCTCTCCTTGATAAAAAAACTTTAAAGGAGAAGTATCGCATCTCTTTCCCCGATAAAACGGAGGAAGCTATTGAAAACCCCACCAATATAAAAGTTGAAGACATTGA
>JAOZSF010000422.1 GCA_029939815.1 bacterium | reverse complement strand
CGAAAAGAATAAACACGATTGGGAGAAGGAGATATTTTTTCATAAAATTCGTTTGGTTGTTTAGTTATCTCTATTATACCAAATTTAACCACTAAAAATATAAACGCTTCAATTTCACACCACGCCAGTACATGATAGTATAGCGCATCGAAAATCACAAAAATATTTTGAATCTTCGTCTATCTGTGCTGAAAGTCCGCCGAAGGAGGATTCATCCGTGGTTGGGTTCTGTGTGAGTCTGCGGCTAAATTCTTTGATTTTCAATTTCATTTCATCAATGAGGTTACCAGCATTTTTTGATTTTAGCGTTTCTTCTTTAGCTTTTAGAACATCTCTGTATTTTTTTAGACTCTCGTTATCAATCTTATCAATTATATGTTCAAATCTTTTCATGTAATACCGCAACCTGAATTTTTCATTACAGTTCTGAATTCTTTTACATTGCAGTTCGGCTGAAAGATTATAATCACCAAGTTTTTCGGCATAAACAGGATATTTGTACTTTTTTATACCTTCTTTTAGCATCGCTTTATATTCATCGGATTGAGCATTTTCTAATCCACGAAGCTTTAATTCAAATTGAATTTGCTCATCATTCGCAACATTCATCCATTCAGCAATTTTTGACACATTCTTAGCAAGCGCCGGATTGCGCGCAGCTATTTTCCTGGTTATTTCAAGAAACTCTTCTATTTCTTCTGTTGTAAGTAAAGGTAAAATGTTTTTGATTTCACGGATTTGCTCGCGAGGCGCACCATATAAATACCGCTGCCACATTAATTTTAATCCGGCAAACCAATATTTCACCGCCGACCTGTAATCTTCAAGTTCGAGAGAAACCAGTCCGGCTTTTTTATAAACTGAAATATGGAATTGTGGATTCCCGTCAAAAATCACATTAAAACTTGCCGCCGCTTCTTTCGCGTTGCCGCGAATAAATTCCAACCAGATAGATTCAACTTGTTTTGTTATTATTCTTACTTTTTTTGTATTAGATATTTCACGCGTGTGTTGGATGTATTTTTCTTTGCCGGCAGGAGCGATTTCAACAAGAGCATAGAGTAACTTTTGAAAGCGATAAACATTTTGGCACCTACCGGGTTTTTCGACTGCAATTTCATACGCCTGTTTCCCATGTAAATAATAAATATCATTTGTCAGCATTGCTTTTTTAATATTCCACCTGGCATAACTTGCCGCGAAACAAAGTCCCGCATTAGCGATAAAAGTTCCTGAACAATTATCATATCTAAATTTTTCAAGTTCTTTTTGCGGCACATTTTCAAGTATTAATTTATAAATTTCAGCTGCTCTATATGATTCGTATCTGTTTAAACAAACTTCTGCAATGTTAAAAACATCTTCCAAATCGGGTTTATAAGATAATTGCCAATGATTCATCGGAAGTAATTTCTTCCAATCCGGTGTTGTTTTTTCACAATAACCGTATAGTGCAATAAAAAGTGATAATAAGCAAAATATTTTTTTCATATCTTAAGCGTAAAATATTCAGTTAGTCAGTTCCTTCCTTTATTCTTTCTTTGATTCGCTCCAAATCCTGTTCAGCGGGAAGAAATCCAAATATTTTTGTTAAAAGATTTCTTTCATTAATAATAAAAGCGATAGATTTTTCCATCCCGGCTTTTGTATTTAATATTCCGAGTATGTCGCCAAGTGTTTCGTGAAAAGTGTATATTTCTTCATTATTTGCAAGTGTTATTCTGTCAATAATTGTATTTATGACGGGGTCATTTTCGATTTGACGGTCATTAATTGATATTGTAATTAATCCGTCAAATAAAACATCAAATGCCGTTTTATTCTTCCCGACTCTGAATAATAAATTTGCGTAATTAACATAATCCTTCTCTGCTTTCAACAAATCTTTCTCATACAATTCTTTATAAATTTTTACTCCTAATCCAAAATTTCCGATTTTTCCCATCGTTGTCGCTCGCGTAATTAATATATCAGCATAAATATTATTGTTTGATTTGCATAAGGATAACGCATAGTTGCAGTAACCTTCCGAATCGGCATATCGGCTAAGTTCACCGCATGTTTTTGCCAAATTGCAGAAATGTTGTGCAGCTAAATTTGACACAGCATTATTTGAATATTTATGCGGCATAAGATTTTCCGACATAAGAAAACTGCTGAATGCCTCTGCCGGTTTGCCGGATTTCAGAAAAGCATTTCCTAAAAGTTCATAGTAATAAAAACCGATTTTAAATCCTTTGGGATATTTATTATAAAACTCGGATGTTTGAGGAGGTTTATTTGTTGACTGAGACACAGGAGGTTTGGGTTCAAAGCCAAAAGGAAAAGGCGGTTCCATTTCTTTTTGTAAATAAGCAATTGTTTTATTCGCATTCCCTTTTTTTTGAAGCATTTCAACGGCATTAGTATAGGAAACTAATGGCCAGTCAATTAACTGCGAATTTTGTTTTGCGGCATTAATTGTAATAGCAAAAATTACTATAAAAAATATTGTTTTTTTTAACATTTTAATTATTTAGCGCCTGGCCGAAAACCCCATAATTTGCATCTTCGACCGATAAATCGGAAACGTTTTTTTTGG